>JAQGHJ010000602.1 GCA_028288905.1 Phycisphaerales bacterium
CGAACGGGTCTGCACGTCGAATTAGTACGCTCGTATAGCGGCCGACTGAAGGTCCGCTCTTCGGACCCGGGGCGTACACGATTTAGAAGGTGCTCACGCGAGAAGTCTCCCGCTCACCTCACCCACCCCACACATGCCTATGACCGGCGACCCGTTCCTGCTCGGCATTAACTACTGGCCCCGCAAGAAGTCCGTGTACTGGTGGGCCGACTTCGACCCCGGCGAGGTGCGGGCGGAGTTCGCCCAGATCGCGGACCTCGGGCTGACACACGTGCGGTTCTTCCTGCTGTGGGAGAGCTTCCAGCCGACGCCGACGACGGTCGACGCCACGGCGTTGCGGGACTTGCGGACCGTTTGCGACATCGCGGCCGACCTGGCGCTGAAGCTCCAGCCGACGTTCTTCACCGGGCACATGTCCGGCCCGAACTGGGCCCCGCCGTGGCTCGTGGACCCCAAGACCCCCCGCCGGCCGGACGAGCGCCAACTGTGCAGCCTCGGCAACGCGGCCGGGTACCCGAACTCAATCTACAACACGTACACCGAGCCGTTCGTCGTCGCGGCCGAGGACCTGCTGCTGTCGACCGTGTGCGGCGCGCTCCGGGACCACCCGGCCGTGTGGGGGTACAGCCTGGGGAACGAGCCGGACCTGTTCTGCAAGCCGCCGACCGCCGACGTCGGCCGGCGGTGGGTCCGGGACCGAGTGCGGACGATGAAGGCGGCCGACCCGCACAAGCTCGCCCTGATCGGCGTCCACACCGCCAGCGTCGACTCCGACTGCGGGCTGCGGGTCGACCACGTCGCGGCCGAGACGGACGTGTCGGTCATGCACGGGTACAGCATCTACCACCCGTTCGCCCGCCGCCCACTCGACCCGGACTACGTCCCGTTCGTGTGCGCCCTGACGGCCGCCCTCGCCGGCCGGCCGGTGCTGTTCGAGGAGTTTGGCGTCAACACCCACTGGCCCGATCGCCCGAGCTTCTGGCAGCAGATCCCGAACCACGACGGCACCACCCGGAAGGTGTTCTTCGCCAGCGAGGACGACGCGGCCGAGTACTACCAGGGCGTGCTGACCCGCCTCGTGAAGGTCGGGGCGTTCGGGGCGTTCGCCTGGTGCTTTCCGGACTACGACCCGGCGATTTGGAACAAGCCGCCGTGCGACTTCCAGCCGTTCGAGCGGTTCTTCGGCCTATGGCGGGCCGACGGGTCGCTCAAGCCAATGGGGCAGGTCGTGAAGGACTTCGCCGCGACCCGGCCGACGGTGCGGGCGGCGGAGAAGACGGTCGCGCTGCCGGTGACGGCAGACGCGTACTACCGCGACCCGTGGAACATTCAGAAGGGGCTGTACGAGGCGTTCGGGGAGGTGTGAGCGCGGTCCAACGAGCGGGACATGTGCGACGCGTCCTACACCTCTCCCACCGGGAGAGGTCGTCGCGTCCCAGCCGCGGCGGGTGAGGGTGAGCGTCGAACGGGGCTCCCGCTATCGGGCCAGAAGGCTGGCAGGCGAACTCGAAGCCGCCTCGACGTTCACCCTCACTCCAACCCTCTCCCGAGGGAGAAGGGGGAGCGGCCTCGGACCGCCAGGCCCGGCGGAATGCACCGGTGCCTCAGCGGGAGGATGCCGACCTCCCTGATGCGATCGGCACGCGATTCCGCCGCCGCCGCCATGCCCCGACGACGCCCGCCACCGCCATCCCACCCGCCACGACTCCACACGCCGGGCCGAGCAGGTTGCCCCACCGCGTGAACACCGTCGTCCGGGCGTCGACCCTCACCTGGTGGACCAGCGTGGCCGGCTCCTTCGTGCCGGGGCGGGGGGTGCCGGTGGGCAGGATCAGGTCGCGGCTTGTGCGGCCGAGCGAGTCGACGAACCCGCTCGTGCCGGTGTTCACGGCCCGGGCGATCGGCACCCGGTTCTCGATCGCCCGGAACGTCGCGATCTGCAGTTCCTGCAACTGCTGGGGGAACAGGAACCACCCGCCGTTGGTCACGTTCACGATGAGGTCGGCGGCCTTGCCGCCGGGCGGGAGCGACCCGCGGGCCGCCCCGCCGCGGACGAACCGGGCATTTAGGTCGGCATCGGTGTCCTCGAAACAGATCGGCGTGACGAACCGCCACGGCCGGCCGGCGGGCGAGCCGCCGCCGTCTCCGCCCGGCGTGCCGACGTCGGCCGCGGCCGGCTCGGTCGCCGGGGTGCCGGCCATTCGGGCCGACCGCGGCAGGTCGAACACGACCGGGCGGTCGCCCCGCTCCAGCACGTACCCCTCCATGTTCGGCGGGCCGAGGTTCAGGAACTGCCGGTACAGCCACGGCCAGCCCTCGCGGAACGGGATGAACTCCCCGAACGGGACGAGGTGGATCTTGTCGAACCGCCCGGCCAGGGCCCCGGCGTCGCGGGTGAAGTAGTACGCGCTGTTCCGCCGCCCGACCTCGGCCGGGAACCGGCGGGTCTTGCCGTCCACCACGAAGTCTTGGATGACCACGTCCCGGGCGTACGACCCGCCGACGAGCATCGCCGACCGATACCGCCGGGCGAGCGCCGAGACGGCGGCGGACGCCTGGTCGTTCGCGTACCCGAACGCGTCCTCGGATAGCCCGAAGTCGCGGCGGATCTTGGCGTTCGCCGCCCGGGCCTCGGGGTTCAGCGACGGCATCATCGTCTCGGACCAGACGACGAGGTCGGCCGGCGGCTCGCCCTTGGCTTGGCGGGCCCGCTGGGCCGCGTCCGTCCGGGACGCGTGGAAGTCGAGGATCTCGTCCGCCGTCGCCCCCTTCTCGCTATTGGTGTTGTCCTGCCGGAAGTTCGGCTGGACCACGAGCACGGTCGGGCCAGGCAACAAGTTGGCCTCGGTCGTCCCGTACCGCCACGCCCCGTACGCCAAGACGACCGCCATCACGCCCGCGGCGACGGCGACGGGCCGGCCGAGCCCGCGGAACCGCCAGCCGTTGAACACGAACAGGGCGGCGACCGCGTTAAGCATCCCGACCCAGAACGACACACCGTTCTCGCCCGTGACGTCCGCGATCTGGCAGAGGATCAGGGCCGGCGTCTGTGGCTGGGCGTGCCCGAGGGCGAACCACCCGAACCCGCCCCACGGCCAGGTGTTGCGGAGCCATTCGAGCGCGACCCAGAGGGTGGGGAGGACGACGAGGAGGGCGAGGGCGGGGCGATGGCGGATTGCGAATTGCGGATGGCGGGTTGGGGCAGAGGTCGCAGCGTCGATGCTCGGCCGCACGTCCCCCGTACGGTCGACGCCAGCCGCCCGCCGGACCCACGGGCGGAGCAGCGCGCCGGCCACCGCCCAGTACAGCCCGACGACGACGACGAGGGCGGCCACGCCCGGGCCGGTGACCGGGACGAGCCAGAACAAGTTGGCCCCGAAGAACACGGCGGCAGCCACCCACGACCACCACGCCGCGC
>JAQGHJ010000636.1 GCA_028288905.1 Phycisphaerales bacterium
ACACGGGCAAACACGAAGTTTGCCCATGCCACCCGGCGGCCGGCGCGCCTACCGTCGGCTCCGCGAATCGGGTAGCGTCGGAACGACCATGAACCTGTCCCACGAGAACCTCGCCACGTCGATCGAAACCCTGTCGGCCCGGATCATCGCGATCCGGGACTCTCTTTGAGGTTCCATCTAAGCAGTCCCGGCTCAAGGAGCTGGAGGCGAAGATGGGCGACACCGACTTCTGGGACAACCCGGAGGCGGCCAAGGGCGTGGTGGCGGAGCTGAAGTCCCTCAAGTCCGTCGTCGACCCCGTCGTGGACCTGGTGACCGGGATCGACGATGTCCGCGCGCTGTACGAGCTCGGGAGCGAGGTCGGCGACGCCGACTCGATCGCCGAGGCGGACCGGCAGTTGACGGAGCTGGAGGCCAAGGGGGAGCGGGTCGAGCTGCAGTCGCTGCTGGACGGCCCGAACGACCCGCGGAACTGCTTCTTCACGATCCTGGCCGGGGCCGGCGGGACCGAGGCCCAGGACTGGGCCGAGATGCTGCTGCGGATGTACCTGTACTACTTCGAGCGGCGCGGGTGGGACGTGTCGGAGGTCGACCGCCAGTACGGCGAGCAAGCCGGCATCAAGAACGTCACGCTGCACATCAAGGGCGCGTACGCGTTCGGCTACCTGCGGGCCGAGGCGGGCGTGCACCGGCTGGTCCGCCCGAGCCCGTTCAACAACCAGGGGAAGCGGCAGACGAGCTTCGCGGCCGTCAACGTGGTGCCGGAGTTCGACGAGATCGACACGGCCAGCGAGATCCCCGAACAGGACCTGGACATCATGGCGTTCGTCCGGGCGAGCGGCCCGGGCGGGCAGAACGTGAACAAGGTCGCGTCGGCCGTCCGGATCACGCACAAGCCGAGCGGGATCACCGTCACCTGTTCGGTCGAGCGGAGCCAGCAGCAGAACCGACGGCTGGCCATGAGCATTCTGACGAGCAAGCTCGAGGCGCTCGACCAGGCGAAGCGAGACGCGGAGCTGCGGGAGGTCGTCGGCGACCCGAAGGCCGTCAGCTTCGGCAGCCAGATCCGCAACTACGTGCTCGACGACCGGCGGGTGAAGGACGTGCGGACCGGGGTCGAGACGAGCAACGTCGAGAGCGTGCTGGACCGCGGCGAGCTCGACGCGTTCGTCGACGCCGAACTCCGACGGCGGAAGGCGGCGGCCGGCCGGAAATGATCTCGGCTGGCCCCGCGGCTTCAGGGCAGGCCGAATGACGAAACGGGGAGGAAGGCATCGGAGTCCTCTTCCCGGTTTCGTCATTCGTCATTCGGGCTTCGTCATTCGGGCGTCCGGCATAGGTGCTCGGAAGCGCCAAACGACAGGAGACGCCATGGACCTCGGCCTCACCGGCAAGCTCGCCCTCGTCACCGCCTCGACCGGCGGCATCGGCCTGGAGATCGCCCGGTCGCTCGCCCGCGAGGGGGCGCGGGTGATCGTGAACGGCCGGTCGGACGCCAGCGTGGCCAAGGCCGTCGCGGAGATCCGCAGGACCGTGCCCGCCGCCGACCTGCTGCCGCTGGCGGCCGACTGCGCGACGGCCGCCGGGTGCGCCGCGGCAATCGCCGCCCACCCGGCCGTCGACGTGCTCGTGAACAACCTCGGCATCTACGAGGCCGTCGGGTTCTTCGACGAGACGGACGAGGCGTGGCAGCGGATCTTCGACGTGAACATCATGAGCGGCGTCCGCCTGAGCCGGCACCACCTCAAGGGCATGCTCGCCCGCGGCACCGGGCGGGTCATCTTCATCAGCAGCGAGTCCGGCGTCAGCCCGGCCCCGGAGATGGCCCACTACAGCGCGACCAAGACCATGCAGCTGTCGATCTCCCGCAGCCTGGCCGAGCTGACGAAGGGGTCAGCTGTCACCGTCAACACGGTGATGCCCGGATCGACGCTGACCGAGAGCGTGCAGAAGTTCGTGGCCGACGTGTTCCCCGGCGTCCCGGCCGCCGAGGCCGAAAGTCGGTTCGTAAGGGAGAACCGGGCGACGAGCCTGATCCAGCGTTTCATCCGCCCCGAAGAGATCGGCGACGCCGTCGCGTTCGTCGCCAGCCACAAGGCGTCGGCCATCAACGGGGCCGCCCTGCGAGTGGACGGCGGGATCGTCAAGACAATGGTGTGACGGAGCCCTTCCGGATCGCTCGGACAAGCCATCGGAATTTCCGAGCCATCTTCTCGCGCGGCGGCCCTACGGCGCGCCCACTTCGAGGTCCTGCGGCTCGGACCTGCTGGCCTCCACTCAACTCCCTTACCTCCTGGTATGGCAGGCCAGGTTTAGCCGCCGTCGCGCGGGGGAAGCCGGTAAGGGAGCCCGCGACACGTCCCGCCCCCTCGCTTTCGTACCCGTTCCCCTTCACCGGATGGGCGAGTAGTCGGTCGGTGTCAGTAGGACCGACTCCGTGCCCGTCGTCAGTTTCCCGTCCTTTTCGGACTCGGCTACCGCCTTTAGGAATTCGGGGTCCTTCGCGATCC
>JAQGHJ010000761.1 GCA_028288905.1 Phycisphaerales bacterium
TCCCACGGCGTGCCGGCGTCCAGTTCCGGCTGCCGGTACACCTCTAGCACCCGGTCTCGGAGGTTCACGATCCAGTATTCGGGCACGCCCGTGGCGGCGTAGTAGGCGGCCTTCTTCCGGTCGAGCGACAGGGACGAGTCCGCGACCTCCACGGCCAGCGGGGCCGTCGACGGGTGCGAAAGAAAATCGTCAGGCGTGCCGCGGACGACTGCCAAGTCAGGTTCCGGGTCCGACGAGCCGTCGATCAGGTCGAGCGGCATCTGAGGCCGAATCCAAAATCGCCCGCGGGGAAAGATGTCCGCCAGAACATCATTGATCTTACCGATCCCGACGCTGTGCCAGTACCCCTGCCCGGCCATCTCGTAAATCTCCCCGCTGAGCAGGAACACGCGCTTGCCGCGGAACCAGCCGAGCTCCGCCATCTGATAGTACTCCGCGCGGGACCACCGCTTGATCCGGGGTTCCAACAGCTTCATGGGCGGGCTCGCAGGCGGTCAGGGGCCGGGCGGACGTCGTCGGATGGACGCACGACGATTATACCCGGGCGTGCATCGGCCCACCAAAAGGGGGTCGGTGTTATCATCATGGCGACCCCGCGTCTTGGCGGGCGTCGTGCCGTGGTCGCCGAAGCGACCGGGCCGAGTTCCGCCCACGACTCCAACCGCTTCCCCCGACTGCGCCTATGCCCGGAAAGCCCAAGAAGCCGCCCCGCCAGAAGGACATGACCGAACGGTTCCGTTCCGGAGACTTCGACGAGGACCGGGTCGAGCAAGGCGAGCAGTTCAAGGCCCGGAACAAGACGCTGCAATCGGACAAGATGGCCAAGACGGCCGAACTCCGCGAGGGCGGGGTGGCCGACCTGAACATCGACGCCCTGCCGGCCGGCGAGGTCGTGCAGGTCTACTCGCTCTACACCGAGGTGCTGCACGCGGGGAAGGTTTACCGGTGTACCGTCCGGCGGACGCTGACGCGGGTGAGCGGTACGTTCGTCGTCGTCGGGGACCTCGTGCGGTTCCGCGACACCTCGATCTACAACGCCGCCGGCAAGGACGTCGGGGCGACGACCGGCTCCACCTCCCCGACGGAAGGCGTGATCGAGCAGATCCTGCCCCGGCGGACCCTGCTGACCCGGTCCGACAGCTTCAAGGGCATCACGTCGCACCCGATCATCGCCAACGCCGAGCAGGTGCTGCTCGTCGCCAGCATCCGCCAGCCGTACGCGAAGTGGGGGTTGATCGACCGGATGCTGGTCGCGGCCGAGGCGGGCGGGCTCAAGCCGATCGTCGTGCTGAACAAGGTCGATCTGGCGACGCCCGGGCCGGACGGCAGCCCGCCGGCGGACTTGGCCGAGGCGAACGAGGTGCTCGGCCACTACGAGGCGATGGGCGTCACCGTTGTGCGGACGAGCGTGGAGCAGAACCTGGGGCTCGACACGCTCCGGGGCCTGCTCCACAACCACGTCACCGTGCTGGCCGGGCACAGCGGCGTGGGCAAGAGCAGCCTCGTACGGGCGGTGGAGAGCGGGCTGGACATCCGCGTCGGCGAGGTGAGCCGGTACACCGCCAAGGGCCGGCACACGACGACGAGCGCCCGCCGGTACCCGCTGGCGGCCGGCGGGGCCGTGGTCGACACGCCGGGCGTGAAGCAGTTCGGGCTGTGGAACGTCACCCGGGCGTCCCTGGCGGACTATTTCCCCGACGTGGCCGCCGGCACCGCTCCGGCGTGGCGGCAGCAGAGTTACGAGCGGATGCTGGAGACGCTGCCGCCGGACGACCCGTACGCCACCCGCCGGGCCGCCGTCGAAACGGTCGAACCACCACCCGACGATGCCGACGCGAATCCGGACCTGCCGGCCGCCGAGCCCGCCCCGCCGGCGTAGGCGGCCCCGGCGGTGCCCCGTTCGACGCCCCGGCTTACGAGTGGGCCCGCCGCCGCCGCCGGACCAGAAGCCCCTGGACGGCCACGAGGCCGACGACCGACGCCGACGCCGGCTCGGGTACGGTGGAAAACGTCAGGTCCACGTACTGGTTGTTCGGGTCGACCGACAGCGCCCCGGCATACCCGACCGGCAGCGACAACTGCTCGCCGGCCAGCGTCGGGGCGACCGTGCCGGTCCAATGGATCAGGTGATAGGCGACGCCGGCCTCGGCCCCGCCGACGTCGGCGACGCTGACCGTGCCGTTGGCGACCGCGACGTTCACGTTCGGTGCCGTGATCGTGATCGCGTCGTAAGTCGTGCCGGCCGTCGTGGCCGGGCCGAGGTCGAACGCCAGCGTCGCCGCCGCGTCGGTCGCCGTCAGCCCGCCGTTGAGCGTCAGCAGCCCGACCGTGCCGGCCGTCCCCGGGTTCACCCGCCCGCCGGCGGCCACCGTCGCCGCCCCGGCCACGCTGCTCGTGCCCGTCAGCGTCCCGGCGATCGACATCGCCCCCGCGCCGTCGAGCGGGCCCGTCACGTTCAGCGTGCCGGCCGTGATCGTCGTCGGGCCGGCGTACGTCTTGGTGCCCGCCGCCAGCGTAAGCGTGCCCGCCCCGTCCTTCACCAGCGAGAACGCGCCGGACATCGTCCCGGAATAGGTCGAGTTACCCGCCTGGTTCACGGTCAGCGTGGCGGCGGTGGCCGACGCGTTCGTGACGGTCGCCGTCCCGGCGTCGGTCCCGGTCTTCTGTAGCCCTGCCACGGTCTGGT
>JAQGHJ010000763.1 GCA_028288905.1 Phycisphaerales bacterium
AGTAAGGATTATGTCTGTTGGATGATGTCTCTGATTGGGTAGGGACGGGGTGGGGGGTTCGGGATAGGGCGTTCGTTCTTTAGACTTCATCCTTCAGACTTCTCACTTCAGACTTTCAGGATCCTCATGTTCCAGTCCGCCGAGATCGGCAACGCGATCGATAAGAAGGCCTATAAGGCCGAAGCCCCCGAGGTCCGGGAGGCCCTGCTGGCGATGCAGGAGCGGATGGCCGACCGGGGGCTGGCCGTGTGCGTCGTGATCGGCGGGGTCGAGGGGGCGGGCAAAAGCGAGACGCTGAACGTGCTGCTGGAGTGGATGGACGCCCGCGGGCTCCAGACCCACGCCCTGCGGGACCCGACCGACGAGGAACGGGACCGCCCGCACATGTGGCGGTTCTGGCGGATGCTCCCGCCGAAGGGACGGATGGGCATCTTCCTAGGCACCTGGTACGCCGAGCCGATGGCCGACCTGTTCGACGGGGCCCCGCGGAGCCAGGTCGACCAGACGCTCGACCGGATCATCGACTTCGAGCGGATGCTGCACGCCGAGAACACGCTGGTCATCAAGGTGTGGCTGCACCTGTCCAAAGCGGCCCAGCAGGCGCGCCTGAAGGAGCTCGGCGGGGACCCGGACCGCCGCTGGCGGGTGACGGCCGCCGACCGGCTGTACCGCAAGCACTACGACCGCATCCGGGAGGTGGCCGAGCACGTGCTCCGCCGGACCGGCACCGGCGACGCCCCGTGGCACGTCGTCGAGGGGACCGACCCCCGGTACCGCCAGCTCACGGTCGCCAAGCTCGTGCTCAAGTCCGTCAGCGAGCGGCTCGACCAGCTCGACGCGCTGGCCGGCCGGCCCCGCCCGGAGCCGGACCGCCCCCGCCCGGCCCCGGTCAACATCCTGAACCGGCTCGACCTGTCCGCCAAGCTCAAGCGGGCCGAGTACGAGAAGCGGCTCGTCAAGCTCCAGGCCAAGCTCGCCCGGCTCACCCGCAAGCTCCATCGCCGCGGGCGGAGCATGGTGCTGGCCTTCGAGGGCCCGGACGCCGGCGGCAAGGGCGGCGCCATCCGCCGGCTCATCACCGCGATGGACGCCCGGGACTACCAGGTCGTCGCGATCGCCGCCCCGACCGACGAAGAACGGGCCCACCCGTACCTGTGGCGGTTCTGGCGGCACCTGCCCGGCCGCGGGCGGGTCACGATCTTCGACCGCAGCTGGTACGGCCGGGTGCTCGTCGAACGGGTCGAGGGGTTCTGCCGCCCGGAGGAGTGGCGTCGGGCGTACGCCGAGATCAACGCGTTCGAGCAGCAGCTCGTCGACGCCGGCACGATCGTGGTCAAGTTCTACCTCAGCGTCAGCGCGGACGAGCAGCTGCGGCGGTTCGAGGACCGGCAGCAGACCCCGTACAAGGCCCACAAGATCAACGCCGAGGACTGGCGGAACCGCGAGAAGTGGGATGCGTACGAAGCCGCCGCCTGCGAGATGATCGAGAAGACCAGTTCCGAGGCCGCCCCGTGGGTGCTTGTCGAGGCGAACGACAAGCTGTGGGCGCGGGTCAAGGTGCTGACGGCCGTCACGGACCGGTTGGAAGAATTGCTCTGAACCGGCCCCGGCCGCCAGAGCGAAGTTGAACCCCCCGTGCGGCCCGCGCCCGAGACGTGGCACGATACGGGTGGCCAACCCGTTCGTCCGACGTCAGTCCGGATGAGAATGGAGGCGCAGTCGGTCGTCGCAGCCGCTCACTTCCCGCCATCAGCGGCTCCGTCCGCTCACGTCCTACCGCACGGTCATCCTTCCTAACTTGCCACCAGTTGCGAGCTCATCCGCGACCACAGCATACCTACGTTGCTCAATCCGCTCGTGCAGAAGTAGCCCCTCCCAAAACCGCGTCGGGGGCCGAAATATCGCATTTACTTCCATAGGCCACCCACTTACCGTTTCCCTCTCGCACGCCGCTTTGAATGCTTTTGCTAACGCCCCAACGTAGCCGGCCGGACGGGGTCAGGGCTCGGGTGAAGTGACGACGCGCCGGCCTCGGGCCGGCCGCGCGACCCGCGTCTCCGGAATCGAGGAACACCACCGCCGCCCGGCACCATCAGCCACCATGCCCAAGCGAACCCCGCCGACCCGCCGTCCCGCCGCCGCCCGCGCCCGCCGCGTCGCCTCGCCCGCGTCGGGGTTCGAGCCGCTGGAGGACCGCCGAATGATGGCGTTTACCGCCTTGGTGAACTTCCAACCGGCCGCGGCAGTGAGCCCGTTGCCGGCCGGGTACCTCACCGACGGCGGGAAGGTGTACGGGGCCCGGTTGAACGGGCTCACGTACGGCTGGAATTTGGCGAACAACTCCGGGACCGACCGCAACCTGCCGAACTCCCCGGACCAGCGGTACGACACGTTCACTTACCTCAAGGTCGCCGGGGCCGGGACGGTGTGGGAACTGGCCGTGCCCGCGGCCGGGAACTACTCGGTCAAGATGGTGGCCGGCGACCCGAACGGCGTCGTCTCGACCCAGAAGGTCACGGCCGAGAACACGCTGGTCGTCAACGGCAACACGAACGCGACAACGCGGTGGGTGACCGGCACGGCGACCGTGCCCGTGACCGACGGAAAGCTGACGATCAAGGCGACGGCCGACGCGTCGGCCGGGGCGAAGATCAACTTCATCGAGGTGACCCAGCTGACGGCCAGCCCGCCGCCGCCGACGTCCCCGCCGCCCACCTCACCCCCGCCCGCGACGACCCCCGTCGTTTCAGGCGTCACGCTGGTCAACGCCGCCACGGACAAGGACGTCGGCCCGCTGACGGGCGGGCTCGTCGTCAACCAGGCCCAGGTCGGGGACCAGTTGACGGTCCGGGCCAACCTGACCGGCGTGACGAGCGGCAGCCTGAAGTTCGCCCTCGACGGGTCGTACACCCGGACCGAGAGCAGCGCCCCGTACAGCCTGTTCGGCGACAACGCCGGCCCGGACTACCTGCCCGGCCCGCTGCCGGTCGGGTCCCACCAGCTCGTCATCACCCCGTACGCCGGGGCCGCCGGCACCGGAGCGGTCGGCACGCCGGTGACGATCTCGTTCACGGTCGTCAACCAGCCGCCGCCGGCCGTGTCGGCCCTGACGCTGGTGAACGCGTCGACCGACGCGGACGCCGGCGCGATGTTCAATGGCCGCACAATCAACCTCGCCGAGACGGGCCCGCAATTGAGCATCCGGGCAGACACGGCGCCGGCCGCCGCTGCCGGGAGCGTGCGGTTCTCGGTCGACGGGGTGAGCGTCCGGGTGGACAACGGGCCGCTGTTCTCGATCGGCGGCGAGGCCGGGACCGACTACCTGCCGTGGACGCCGACGGTCGGGACCCACCGGCTCGTCGCGACGGCGTACGCCGGGCCGGACGGCACGGGCGCCGCCGGGCCGGCCAAGACTGTCGACTTCACGGTCGTGAATCAGCCGCCGCCGGCCGTCGCGTCGGTCATGCTGGTGAACGCTGCCACCGCCGCCGACCTGGGCCCTCTGACGACCGGCCGGACGATCAACCTCGCCCTGATCGGCAGCCAGCTGAACGTCCGGGCAAACCTGTCCGCCGGCGGGAGCGTGCGGTTCGGGCTCGACGGCACGTACAGCCGGGTCGAGACGGCCGCCCCGCTCGCCCTGTTCGGCGACGCCGGCGCGAACAAGTACAACCCGTGGACGCCGTCGGTCGGCACCCACGTTTTGACCGTCACGCCGTACGCCGGCCCGAACGCGTCAGGGGTCGCCGGCCAGCCCGTGACCGTCACGTTCCAGGTGGTCAACGCGGTGCCGCCGGTCCTGGGCAAGCTCGTGCTGGTCGACGCGACGACCGGCACGGACGTCGGCACGCTGGCCGACGGGGCGACGGTCGACACGACCGACCTCGGCACCGCCCTGACCGTGCGGGCGGAGCCGGCCGTCGGGTCGGTCGTCCCGGGCAGCGTTTCGTTCC
>JAQGHJ010000780.1 GCA_028288905.1 Phycisphaerales bacterium
GCTCTTCCGATCTTACGCGGTAGGCAGTAGGCAGAGAATGCCGGTTCGGGCATCCCGATCCCGCCCCGCCCGCTCGCCCGCCCTCCGCTCCTCCTTCCCCTCTGCCTACCGCGTACTGCCTACTCCCTCCCCATGCTCGCACTCATCGTCTTCGTCATCTTCGTCGCCCTCGTGTTCGACTTCCTGAACGGGTTCCACGACGCGGCCAACTCGATCGCGACGATCGTCAGCACCCGGGTGCTGTCGCCGACGCAGGCCGTCATGTGGGCGGCGTTCTTCAACTTCGCCGCCGCGTTTCTGTTCGGCACCAAGGTCGCCGGGACGATCGGCGGGGACCTGATCAAGAACGCCCCGCAGTACATGGACGTGTACGTCGTGCTGGCCGGGCTGACCGGGGCCGTCGTCTGGAACATCCTGACGTGGGTGCTCGCCCTGCCGACCAGCTCCAGCCATGCGCTGGTCAGCGCCGTGGCCGGGGCGGCGATCGCCAAGGGCGGGTTCCACGCCCTGATCCTGACGAACGGCAAGTGGGGGCTGCTGCTGCTGTTCATCGTCCTGAGCCCGCTGATCGGGATGCTGCTCGGCGGCGGGCTGATGGTCGCGATGGCCTGGGTGTTCCGCCGGGCCCACCCGCACGCGGTGGACACGGCGTTCCGCCGGCTCCAGCTCGTGTCGGCCGCCGTCTACAGCCTCGGGCACGGCGGGAACGACGCCCAGAAGACGATGGGCATCATCGTCCTGCTGCTGAGCGCCGGCGGGATGGGGCACTGGGCCCACCCCGACCCGAACAGCTTCATGAACCACTTCAACCCCCTCGGGCACGAGCACAACGTCGCCTGGTGGATCATCCTCAGCTGCCACGCGGCGATCGCGCTCGGCACCGTGTTCGGCGGGTGGCGGATCGTCAAGACGATGGGCAGCGGGATCACCAAGCTCCAGCCGATCGGCGGGTTCTGCGCCGAGACGGCCGCCGCGACGACGATCATCGCCGCCACCCGCTGGGGCATCCCGATCTCGACGACACATGCGATCACCGGCTCGATCCTCGGCGTCGGCACGGCTAAGGGCGTTCGGAGCGTCCGGTGGATCTGGGGCCAGCGGATCGTGGTCGCCTGGATCCTGACGATCCCGTGCGCCGCGTTCATCGCGGCGGTGACGTACGCGGTCGTGCACCTGTGCGTCGAGCCGTTCTTCAAGTAGGTAGTAGGGGGAGGGCGGAGGGTCCTTAGCCCCGAAGAAGCGACAGCGCCATAGCCCACGGTGAAGGCCGGGCCGGAACCCTGGGTTCGAGCGGCGGGAGAGGCCGGAGCCCCGAAGGGGCGAAAGAGCCCAGCGCGGTCGACGTCCGGGCTCTACCGTCCCTCCGGGCTCCGGGCGGAGCGAGTTGCCACGCCCGAATAGTTCGTCGCGTTCGTCCGCCGTCCGTCAAGTTGAGGGTCGCCCCGCCCGCACGACGTTGTTAAACTGCCAGGGACACCGCACCCGCAGGGCACGCCGGTGCCCGCGAAAGGCAGGCCGCGATGACGGACCCGGCTTTCCCCGCCGCCACGGCCGACGCGGCCGATCCCTCCGCGACCGCCCCCTGCTGTCGGCGGTGTCGGTCGGACGTTGCCCGGCCGGCCGTCGCCCGATTCTGCCCGCGGTGCGGGACCGCCCTCCACCCGTTGTGGCCGGCTCCGTCACCCGACGCCTTCGCGGTAACGTCGCCGAATGCCGGGCCGATCGGAGCCCACGCCCCCAACGCGGACCCCGCCGACGCAGACCCCGCCGACGACCCGGTCCCGTGGGAGTGGGTGGCCGCGGCCCTGCCCGCCCCGTCGCCGGCCGCGGCCCCGCTGCCGGTGATCCCGCTGGCGGACCCGGTCCCGACGCCGCCCGCCCTGCCAAACGCCCTCGACTTCGGCCGGGCCCAGGCCACTGCGGTCGAGGCGATCGTCGGCGAGTGGCAACGGCTCCGGGCGGCCGGCGTGTCGCTCGCCCCGCCGCCCTCGGCCGCCGGCCGCGATGGCCGGCGGCCCGACGACGCCAGACCGTACGGCCCACGGTCGGCCGTTGTGGTCGGGTACGCCAACGCCCTCTGCCGGCTCGGCTGGCGGTACGAGAGCCGCCCCGCCGCCGCCCGCAACGTCCCTGAGGCCGTCCGCTGCTACCTCAAGGCCGCCCGGCTCGGCAACCCCGACGCCCTTGCCCGCCTGTCGCCGCAATGCGCCGGCCTGGCGACGACCCCCGCGCCGACGGGCCAGCCCTAACGAGGCTGACGGACGCCGCCCGCCCCCGTCACAGCAACGACACCGGTTCCACGTTCACCGCCCCTCGCTCGTCCCGAACGCCCGCCGCACCCGCTTCACGACGCGACCGCCCCTGCGGTACACTGCACGGCAGGACCCACCCGTGACGAGGCGGACCATGACGACCACCCTTCAAGACCTCGGGATCGACCGGATGAGCGTTGAGGAACGGCTGGCGCTGGCCGAGGCGATTTGGGACAGCGTCGCCCGGGAGGCCGAGGCGGCACCGCTGTTACCCGCCCAGCGGGCGGAGTTGGAGCGGCGGCTGGCCGACAGCGTCGCCCGGCCCGACGCCGTCACGCTCTGGGAGGTCGTCAAGGCCCGGGCGCTGGCGAGGGCCCGGACGTGAGCCTGCCGGTTACCCTGCGGGCCGAGGCGGAAGCGGAGTTCGACGAAGCATTCGACGTCTACGACGCCCAGCGGGCGGGCCTGGGGCCCGAGTTCGCCGCGGAGGTCCAGCGGGTATTCGACCGGATCGCGGCCGCGCCGTTGGTCCATCCGGCCATTTTCGCCGACGTCCGCAA
>JAQGHJ010000786.1 GCA_028288905.1 Phycisphaerales bacterium
TTCGTCGAAACCGCACAGCTAACGCCAACCACCTTCCAACTTCGGACCCGGCACTCTGCCACCCTTCGGCCCTAACCCCTCATCCGCACCCGACCCACAATCCGTAGTCCCCGCCCTTTCGTCGCGCCACAAGGTGGCGATATGATCCGCCGGCACGTGATGCCGAAGACTTCCCCGAAATCCACCGCGAAACCGGCGTCGCCCCCGAAGCCCGCGCCGCCGTCCGGGCCGGCCAAGCCGCGGGCGAAGGCGCCGCCGGCCGCGCCGGTTCCCGCCGGCCCGCCGCTGGACGCGCTCGTGCTGGGCGGGCACCCGGCCGCGTACTTGGCGGCCACCCTGTTGCACGTCGGCGACGGCAAGGCCAAGCCGCTGCGGGTCGTCCACGCCTGCATCCCGGGCGAGCACGACCCGGACCGGCTCGTGCTCGTGAACCCGGCCGTGTTCGGCCTGCACCCGCTGCTCGAACCGGTCCGCAAGCGGCTGGACCTGACGCCGGTGTACGGCGTGCAGTTCGTGTCCGACGACCCGGCCGTCCGGAGCGAGCACCGGGCGAAGGCGGCCGTCGTGTACGCCGCCTCGACCAAGGCGCTGCGGGCCGAGTTCGCCCGGATGGCCGAGCAGGCCGGCGTCGAGACGACCGCCTCCCCTAAGCGGCTCGAGGTGCAGGGCGTGGACGAGCACGGGCTCCACGTCACGCTGAACCGGCAGACCCTGCGGCCGCGGGCGCTGGTGCTCGGCGGCCGGCTGCCGGACGACCAGCAGAAGCGGCTCGGCGTGCCGGACGCGTGGGGGCCGGAGGTCGTGTTCCGGTACACGTTCGTCCGGCTGACCGGCAAGCGATGGGCAGATCTGGGGCCCAAGCCGGTCGCCCCGATGTCGCTGAACCTGCGGGAGACGCTGTGCTGGGGCTGGCTGCTGCCGGGCCCGGCGTACAATCAGATCGCCGTCGCCCAGCCGGTGGAGACGGTCGGCAAGCTGCCGCCGGCGGACCTGCTCGCCCACTGGGCCCGCGTGCTGCACGGGGCCGGCAACTTGCCCCGGGCGGACCTACCGACGCCCGAGGCCGAGAGCCTCGACCTGCCGCTGGCCGGGGCGCTGGCGCACGAGGGGGTGGCGAACCGGACGCTGCTCGTCGGCCCGGCCGGCGGGTTTTACTGCGCGTCCGGCGAGGACCTGTACCCCAACTGCTGGTCCGCCGTCTTCGCCGCCGCCGCCCTGAAAAAGGCGCTCAAAGAGACGCACCTGCAGGACGCGCTCAACCCGTACCGGTCCCAGTGGCGGACGACGCTCGGCCAGTACCTCCGCGGCCCCCAGCAGGACCTGCGGTTCCTGCTCCCGCTCATCTACCGCAACGCCGTCATGACGAGCCGACTGGCCGAGTCGATCCTGCTGGGCAAGAGCGTGGTCCGGTAACCGGACTGCGTCCCATAAAATCGGCCCCGCCATATTTGACGCTCTCGCGGCCGCATCAAGATGGGTAAGATGGGGCGGATGCGGTGGCGATTAAGCGGCAAGAAAAGTCCGATAACCGCGCAGAAATCTTCCGGGCCTCGCACCGCCTATAGCGCAAGTCCTTGGTTCTAATAGAGTTAATCCGAAATAAGGCTACCGGCGAGACACTACAGTGCGGAGCGGACTGGGGTCGATGTAGTTGTTGTCGGGACGGTGAAGAAGTGAGGACGCCCGGTGTACGAGGCGTGCCGCCGGCCGACGAAGTTTGACCCGGCTCGCCGCGTGGACGCGGGGCCGGGGCAAACGAAACCGACCGATCAGCAGTGCCGTGCGGCCGGGTTATCGGGCGTTAAAATAGTTATCGGTCGTCGCCAACAAGCAGGAGTCGCCAATGAGCTCGGTGAACAACGTCGGTACGAACTCCCCGGTCTACACCGTCACCCGCCCGGGCGTCCGCCCGATGAATCAGACGGCGGCCCCGGCGTCGACCGGCCCCGTCCGGGGGAAGGACACGGTCGAGCTGTCCGGCAAGGCGGACATCGGCCAGATGATGAAGACGCTGAAGGCCGGCGGCGACGTCCGGCTCGACAAGGTCGCGGACATCAAGGCCCGGATCGCCGCCGGCACGTACGAGGACGACGCGAAGCTGGACGCGGCCACCGACCGGCTGCTGGACGAGGTGCTAAAGGCCTGACCGCCGCGCGGCGGCCCTGCGGCCGTCCGTGAGTCGTTCCTAGGCCTTTCATCGATCCCCACCGGACGGTTCCGACGGATGCTACCGCGCCGTCGCCGGACGTTCTCGACCCGGATCCCGGTCCGTGGCCCGCGCCGGGCGGCCGATCCGCATCGCCCCACGCCCGGACCGACGGGTGTGACGGGGCGCGTGCTACAAAGTGTTCGCCCACGCTACACGCCGCGCCGCGGCCGGATCGTGCGACGGTCGGACACGCTGGTTCCCCCTCACCTCGCCACCCCCTCCCATGCTTTATCGGACCCGCCGGGCGTCACGGATGAAAAACGGAATCGCCGCCCTCGCGGTCGCCTTGGCGGCCTTGACCGGCGGGGCCGGGTGCGGCGGGTCCGGGCCGGAGCACGAGGTGCCGGCCGTGTTCCGCGACTACCCGCGGTCGGCCGCGCTGGACGAGGTGATCCAGACGCACGTCGACGCCGGCACCGACCGGGAGGACCGGGCGGTCCTGACCACGTGGTTCCAGGACGGCGACCCGCGGGTGGCCCGGTTCTGCTCCGTTCGCCCCAGCGGCAAGTGCAGCACGTACCAGTACGTCTACCAGACCGAGTTCCGCGCCCCGGCGTCCCGGCAACTGACGGCGGACACGGTGCGGGCGATCGTGGACGCCGCCCGCCAGCTCCCCCCGACCCAGCGGCCGGTGCTGGCGAACATGCTGATCATCAGCTACCGCCTGAACGGGCTGTGGCAGACCCGCCTGTACGACCGCACGAACCGCCCGCCGGCCGCCAGCACGATCTTCGAGGTGACCGGGGCCCCGATCGTGCCGTGAGGGCGAGGGGGCGAGGGGGCGAGGGGATTTATTGGAGGCGATCGGTACTCGCTTCGCCCTCGGGATCAGGGTGGTCGTTCGGACGACCCGGCACCTCCCACGCCGGAGGCAGAGCGGGCGCGAGCTCGCGGCCGCCCCGGATGCTGAGGCTCGCGATCCTCGCGCGAAGAGGGCAAGCGGCCACGCGGGCCCGCGCGTCTCCACCCTCACCCCTGCCCTCTCCCGTAGGAGAGGGGGAACTCGGCCGACCTGCCGGGCGACCTTCCCTGAAGCGCACCCTGTCGCCCGACCCTAGCCCCCTACCCCGCCAGCCCCGCTCGGTTACGATCCCGGCGTCCTTCTCACCCGACCAGGAGCCCGCCCCATGTCGCAAGCGCTGCCGATATCGACCGCCGACGTCGCGCCGCCGCCGGCGGCGACCGGCATCATCCCCCGGCTGTCGGTCATGATGTTCCTGCAGTACGCGATCCAGGGGGCGTGGCTGCCGATCACCTTCCTGTACCTGCACAAGTACCGCGGGTTCGAGAACACCGCCGTGGCGTCGATCATGGTCTGGGGGGCGATCGGGGCGATCGCCGCCCCGTTCTTCGCCGGGCAGCTGGCCGACCGGTACATGAACGCCGAGCGGTTCATGGCGCTCGCCCACGCAATCGGGGCGGTCGTCGTGTGGGTGCTGGCCGAGGCGACGAACTTCTACGCGCTGGCGGGGCTGGCGTTCCTGTACGGGCTGATGTACACGCCGACGCTGGCGACCGGGAACGCGATCGCGTTCGCCCACCTGCCGGACCGGGACCGGGACTTCGGCAAGGTCCGGATGTGGGGCACGATCGGGTGGATCTGCGTCGGCATCGGCATCGGCCAGTGGCTGCTGTTCAAGGTCGGACCGACCGACAAGGCCGCCCAGGTCGCCGGCATGCGGGACGCGTTCCGGGTGAGCACGGTCCTCGGGCTGCTCCAGGCGGCTTACGTCCTGACGCTGCCGAAGACCCCGCCCAAGCCCGGCAAGACGAACTACGCCCCGCGAGAGGCCCTGGCCGAGATCGGCCGGAGCCGGGCGCTGCTGGCGATCTTCCTGATCAGCGTCCCAATCGCGGCCGCCCACCAGTTCTTCTTCGTCCGCACGAGCGAGTTCTTGCAGGAGCTCGACCTGAACGCCCCGCTGGCCAACAAGGTGTTTGGCGTCGGCGGGGCCGGGATCATGACGATTGGACAGCTCTCCGAGCTCGTCTGCCTCGGGCTCATGCCGTTCGTCATCAAGCGGGTGCCGCGGAAGGCGCTGCTGTGCGTCGGGCTGCTCGCCTACTTCGCCCGGTTCATGGTGTTCGCCTACCTGCCGTACAAGGAGGCCCTGCTGCCGGCCCTGGCCCTGCACGGGATCGTGTTCGGGTGCTTCTTCTTCATCTGCTTCATGGTCGTCGACGAGCTGACGACGACCGACGTCCGGGCGAGCGCCCAGAACCTGTTCAACCTGGTCGTGTTCGGCGTCGGCGTGATCGTCGGCAACCTGATGGCCGGCTGGCTCGACAAGTGGACCAGCGTCGGCGGGCACACGAACTGGCAGGCGTACTACGCGGTGCCCGGGTGGCTAACGCTAGCGTGCCTGGTCGCGCTGCTCGTGTTCTTCCCGAGCCGCCTCGCCCGGCCGGCGGCGCGGGGCGCGCTCGACGGTCGGTAGAGGCGGAACACGAATGTCCACGAATCGTACGAAGGTTCACGAAGGGCTGGCGACCCGGCTCAGATGAGTGACCCCACCTTCGAATACGAGTCTCGGAGCAACGCGGCGCACCGTGCGCGCGGCGGCGTGGGCGCTGGTCTCGCCGTGCTGTCGCTCCTGGCGGGCGCGGTGCTCGCGTCCCTATTCGTCGTGGGGTTCGGCCTCGGCGATGCCTGGGTGATCTACCCGCCGACTGTGCCGCCCCACTGGTGGGTGCTGCCCGCGTCGCTCATCGGCTGGCCGGTTTGGTACCTCGCCCGGCGAGCCGGCAAATGACGGCGGTTCGTCCCCCACCCTTCGCGGGTCTTCGCGGTTCGTCCTCCGCAGTTCAATTAGGTTCGCTCACCCCGCAGCCCGAGCCCACCGCAGCTTGGCGGACCGGGCCCGCGGGTTCGCCCGCTGCTCGACGTCGTCGGCCACGATCGGGTCGGGGCTCACCTCGGCGTACAGCCCGGCCCGCAGACCGGTGCGGAACGCGTCCTTCACCCGCCGGTCCTCTCCGCTGTGGAAGCTGATGATCGCGGCGACGCCGCCGGGCTTCAGGCACGCCGGCAGGACGGCCAGCAGCCGGTCAAGGTTCGCCAGCTCGCGGTTCACGAGGATGCGGAGCGCCTGGAACGTGCGTGCGGCCGGGTGCAGCTTCGCGCCGGCCGCCCGGGCGAGCGTGAAGTCGCGGGCCTCGCACACGATCGCCGTCAACTGCTCGGTCGTCTCGATCGGCTTGCGCTTGCGCCGTTCGACGATCAGCTTGGCGATCTGCGGGGCGTCCGTCTCGTCGCCCAGTTCCAGCAGCGCCGCGGCCAGCTCCCGCTCGGGCAGTTGGTTCACGAGCGCCGACGCCGGCCGGCCGCGGGTCGGGTCCATCCGCATGTCCAGCGGCCCGGGCCGGCGGTAGCTGAACCCGCGACTTGCGTCGTCGATTTGCGTGCTGGCCACCCCAACGTCGGCCAGCACGCCGTCGACGCGGCCCGCGCCGGCCTCGGTCAGCACGGTCGGCAGCGCGGCGAAGTTGTTGTGAAACAGATAGAACCGGGCGGCGGGGAAGCCGTCGGCGGCGGTGCCACGCTTGGCCGACAGCCGGTCGGCAACGGCATCGAGCCGCCCGCGGGCGACGGCGAGGTTGGCCGGGTCGAAGTCGATCCCGATCACCCGCCCGCCCGGCGACACCCGCTCCAGCAGCGCCGACGCGTGCCCGCCGAGGCCGGTCGTGCAGTCGACGACCGTCTGGCCGGGTTGCGGGTCGAGGGCGTCGAGCACTGGGGCGAGCAGGACAGGGATGTGGCGGGGGTCGTGCGTCGTCACGGCGGCGACATCGTACGCGACGACGGCCCGGGGCGCAGGTGTGGGGTCCGCACCGTGGACCCTCTCGCGGCGGTCCGCGGTGCGGGCCTTACCCAGACCGCCACGTCAACCCACCGCCGCCGGCAGGTCGAACGCCGCGATCACCTCGGCCGGCACCGACTTGGGCCGGCCCGTCGCGACGTCGACGAACACCCAGTCCGTCTCCCCAGTCGCCAACACGACGCCGTCGGCCGCCCGCTCGAATCGGTACGTGCGGGTGCTGAACGCCCGGCGGGCGTCGAGCACCCGGGTCGTCACCCGCACCCGGTCGCCGGCCAGGGCGGGCCGCTTGTACTCGACCCGGTGGGCCCGGACGACCCACGTCCCGCCAGCCGCCGCGGTGGCGGCCGTGCAGCCGACGGCGTCGGAGTGGGCGACGGCCACGTCCTGCATCCACCGTACGTACTCGACGTTGTTCGCGTGCCCGTTCGCGTCGATCGCGGACGCGGGGACGTCGAAGGCGTGGGTGAACTCGCTGGACATGCCGGGTGCTCTCATACCGGTTGGGGCGAACAACGTCACGCGCGGGTTGCGGGCGCGACGTCTTGCCCCCTCTCCCGGTATTCCGGGGGAGGGTTGGGGAGGGGTCCGCCCGGGAGGTGCGCGGGGGACGCGCGACGACCGCCCGCCCTCACCCCTGCATCCGAAACATGGTCGCTGAAGCGACCACGCCGCGCCGACACCACCCGTCACGAGCAGCGCGCCGCGCGGGCGGTCCCGTCACCCAGCCGCAACCGCTCCCGCAGGGTCGTCACCCGCTCGGTCCCCTCCGTCCGCTTGACCGCTAGGGCGATCGCCTTCTTCGTCCCGACCAGCACCACCAGCTTCTTCCCCCGGGTCATCGCCGTGTACAGCAGGTTGCGCTGGAGCATCGTGTAGTGCTGCGTGTGGACGGGGACGACGACGGCCGGGTACTCGCTCCCCTGGCTCTTGTGCACCGTGGCGGCGTAGCTCAGCGACAGCTCGTCGAGCTCGTTGAAGTCGTAGATCACGTCCCGGCCGTCGAACGTGACGGCCAGCTCCTGCTCGGTCGCGTCGATCTCGGCCACCCGGCCGATGTCGCCGTTGAACACGTCCTTGTCGTAGTCGTTCACCGTCTGCATCACCTTGTCGCCGACCCGGAACGTCCACCCGTGCCGCTCGACCGACGTGCCCGTCGGGTTCAAGGTGGCCTGCAGCGCCAGGTTCAGGTTGCGGGCCCCCAGCACGCCCCGCTGCATGGGGGAGAGCACCTGCACGTCGTCCAGCGGGCGCAGGCCGAACCGGCGGGGGATCGCCTTCTGCACCAGGTGCAGCACGGCCGCCACGGCCGCCTCGGGGTCCTCGGCCTCGACAAAGTAGAAGTCGGCCGGCGTTTCCCCCTCGCCGAGCTTGCCGGGGAACACGGGCATCAACCCTTGGTTCACCCGGTGGGCCCCGGCGATGATCTGGCTTTGGGCGGCTTGGCGGAACACCTCGGTCAGCCGGCAGACGGGGACGGCCCCGCTCTCGATCACGTCCCGCAGCACGCACCCGGGCCCGACCGGCGGCAGCTGGTCGACGTCGCCGACCAGCACCAGGGCGGCCGCCGGCGGCACCGCCCGCACCACCTTGTGGGCCAGCGGCAGGTCGACCATGCTCGTCTCGTCGACGACGAACACGTCCCCCTCCAGCGGGTTCTCCCCGTTCCGCTTGAAGTCGGCCGTCTTCGGGTCGAACTCCAGCAGGCGGTGGATGGTGGTGGCCGGCATGCCGGTCGTCTCGGTCAGCCGCTTGGCCGCCCGGCCGGTCGGGGCGCACAGCACGACCTTCAGCCCCTTGGCCTTGAAGATCTGCACGACCGAGTTCACGAGCGTCGTCTTGCCGACGCCGGGGCCGCCGGTGATGACCATGACCTTCGACTTCACCGCTTGGCCGATCGCGTCCCGCTGGCCGGCGGCGAGCGTGAACCCGGCCCGGGCCTCGACCCACTCGACGGCCTTGGGCACGTCGACCGGCGGGCACGGGTGCGGCCCCGTCGCCAGCGCCAGCAGGTTGGCCGCCAGCCGCCGCTCGGCCGAGTCGAGCGCGACGAGGTACACGAGCACCTGCCCGTCGGCGTCGACGTTCTCGACGAGCCGGCCGCCCTCCAGCCCGTGGTCGACGGCCGCCTCGATGATGCCCGGCGGGATGCCGAGCATCCCGGCCGCCCGGTCGATCAGCCCCGGGCGGGGGAACGCGCAGTGCCCCTCCTCCGTCAGCTCGGCCAGCGCGTGCTCGACGCCGGCCCGGGCCCGCAGCTCGCTGTGCCGGCCGATGCCGAGGCTGGCGGCGATCTGGTCGGCCGACTTGAACCCGATCCCCCAGATGTCCCGGGCCAGCCGGTACGGGTCCTCCGTCACCTTCGCGATCGACGCCTCGCCGTACGCCTTGTAGATCCGGAACGCCCGGCTCGTCGTCACCCCGTGCCCGTGCAGGAACACCATGATCTCCCGCTCGCCCCGCTGGT
>JAQGHJ010000835.1 GCA_028288905.1 Phycisphaerales bacterium
GACCACTGCTCACCCGGGCCGAAACCGCCAATCGGAAGTCGCCATGCTCCACATCCCCATCCTCCGCCACGGCCAGCCGTACGAGTCCGTCGACAAGGTCGAGATCGTCCACCACGCCACCGGCGAGCCGGTCGCCCAGGTGTCGCAGGCGAACGCCGGGCTGATCGCCCGCGACATCAAGCGGATGGACCACGACGTCCTCGAATCGTTCAAGGTCAAGGAGCTGATCGCGATGTGCCGCCGGGCGGCCGACGTCTTCCTGAACGGCACCGTCGATATCGGCGGCGAGCCGCAGGACTTCGACGGGTACGTGAAGGCGTTGTCGTCGACGACCGGAATGCCGTACGCGTACTGCCGGACGAACGCCAGGAAGATCCACCGCACGCTCGACGAGATCGACGTGATCCTGGCCGGGCTGACCCGCGGGTTCGACCTGAGCATCCTCGACCGCGGGTTCGGGGACGACGAGGGGCGGATGCTGTCGTGGTACCGCGAGGCCCGCACGTTCGGGGCGATCCTGCCGAGCAACTCGCCGGGCGTGCACTCGCTCTGGATGCCGGCCGTCGCCCTGAAGACCCCGGTCGTGCTGAAGCCGGGGCGGGAGGAGCCGTGGTCGCCGCTGCGAATCATCCAGTCGTTCATCGCGGCCGGGTTCCCGGCGGCGGCATTCGGGTTCTACCCCACCAGCCACGGCGGGTCGTCGACCATCCTGACCGAGGTCGACCGGGCCATGCTGTTCGGCGACGCCTCGACCACGAAGGCCTGGGCCCACGATTCGCGAGTCGAATTGCACGGCCCGGGCTGGAGCAAGGTGATCCTGGGCGAGGACGCGGCCGACGAGTGGGAGAAGTACGTTGACCTGATGGCCGCCAGCATCGCCGCCAACGGCGGGCGGAGCTGCATCAACGCGTCGGCCGTCTACACGCCGAAGAACGCCGACAAGATCGCCGAGGCGCTGGCCCAAAAGCTCAAGACGGTGGCGGCGTTGCCGGCCGAGGACCCCAACGCCCAGGTGGCCGCGTTCGCCAACCCGGCGATGGCCGAGCGGATGAACGCCGCCGTCGACGCCGGCCTCGCCGTCGCCGGGGCCGAGGACGTCACCCAGCGCGTCCGCGGCACCCCGCGGCTCGTCAAGCAGGGCCGGCTCGCTTGGCTCCTGCCGACCATCATCCGTTGCGACCGCGACCACCCGCTGGCCACCCGCGAGTACCTGTTCCCGTACGCGGCGGTGGTCGAGTGCCCGGCCGCCGAGATCCCCGACGCGATCGGCCAGACGCTCGTCGGCACGGTCGTGTCGAAGGACCGCAAGTTCGTCCGCGCCTGCATGGCCGCCGGGCACATCGACCGGCTGAACGTCGGCCCGATCGAGACGTTCAAGCTGAGCTGGGACCAGCCGCACGAGGGGAACCTGTTCAACCTGCTGTACCGCCAGCGGGCATTCCAGATCGACGTGCCGGAGCCGGAGGCGATGGTCGCGTTCCCCTGACCGGCGTCGGCCACGCAGCATCGCAGCCCCACCGGGCCCGGCACCCCGTGAAAAGCGGGCAATCGAGAAACGTGAAGCGGGCGGTGGCGTAAGATGCCCCGTCCGTTCTGCGTTTCCCCACGGCCTGCTTTGCAGTTTGCATTCTGCGACGTGCCCGCGTCCGCCTCGTGTTCGGAGTCCCGCATGCCTTCCATGAACGGCGTCGCCCGCCCCGCCATCCCCGGCTCCCGCGTCGAGGTCGTCGTCGGCCCCGGCGCGCTGGACCACCTGCCCGACCTCGTCCGCCGGCACGGCGGGACGCGGGTGCTGCTCGTCACCGACCCGGGCATCAAGGACGCCGGCCACGTCGAGCGGGCCGTCCGGGCCCTCTACCAGGCCGGGCTGCCCGTGAAGGTGTTCGACGCGGTCGGCGAGAACCCGACGATCATCCACGTCGGCCGGGGCGTGATCGCCAGCAAGCCGTTCGAGCCGGACCTGATCGTCGGGCTCGGCGGCGGCAGCGCGATGGACTGCGGGAAGGGGATCAACTTCATCCTGACCAACGGCGGGCGGGTGGCCGACTACTGGGGGCACGACAAGGCCGCCAAGCCGCTGCTGCCGTTCATCGCCGTCCCGACGACGGCCGGGACCGGGTCCGACGCCCAGAGCTACGCCCTGATCACCGACCCTGACACGCACCAGAAGATGGCGTGCGGGGACAAGTCCGCATTGCCCCGGGCGGCCGTCCTCGACCCGGACCTGACCGCCACCGCCCCGCCGAAGGTGGCCGCGGCGACCGGCATCGACGCCGTCGCCCACGCCGTCGAGTCGGCCGGGTCGACGAAGCGGACGGACGTGTCCCGCGCGCTGTCGAAGCAGGCGTGGACGCTGCTGGAGCCCGCGTTCGGCCGGGTGACCCGCGACCCCGCCGACGCGGCCGCCCGGCAGGACATGCTGCTCGGGGCGCACGTGGCCGGGGCGGCGATCGAGAACAGCATGCTCGGGGCAGCTCACGCGCTGGCCAACCCGCTGACCGGACTGTGCGGCGTGGTCCACGGGGTGGCCGTCGGACTGATGTTGCCGCACGTCGTCCGGTTCAACGCCGCGGGCGGGGGGACGGGCACCCACCCGTACGCCGACCTCGCCGCCGACGCCGAGGACCTCGCCCGACGGATCGAGGTTCTGCTCGACGCCGGCGGGCTGCCGCGGACACTCGCGGCCGTCGATGTGCCGCCGGCCAAGCTGCCCGAGCTGGCCGCCATGGCGGCCAAGCAGTGGACGGCGCAGTTCAACCCCCGGCCGGTCGGGGAGGCGGAGTTGCTGGCGATCTACCGAATGGCCGCCGCCGCGTCGTCGAACGCCTGACGCGGGCGACCAGACCGCGGCCTTTCGGAAACCAGCCACACCATTCCGGGCGCCGCCGTCCTGAGTTCGGGCTGCGGCTGCCGGCTATTGGGCCGTCATCCGCCACTTCGGGTACGGGTACTTCGCCAGGTTCGTCGCGCCGAAGTCGGACGTGCTGGCGACCCCGTCGCCGCCGGGCAGATCCTTCGTCCGGACCGATTCGGCGTGGCCGTCGAACATCAGCAGGTTCGTCACCTTCCGGTTGTTGTGCCGGGCGTTCACCCGGTTCGCGTTGCTCGACATGTGGTTCATGTAGAACCCGTCGAACAGGCACACGACGTCCGCCGGCTGCCGGACGTAGCTCGTCTTCCGCAGGTGCGACGGGGCCGTCACCTGCCGGACCGGGATGTCCGCATCGCTGCCGGTCGTCCCGTTCATGCCGTACCAAACGTAAACGAACAGGCCCGGGCTGAGCCCGCCGACCGCCGCCGACTCGTGCGGGTAGCCGGCGGCCCCGGTCCGGTCCGTCCGGTTCGGCGGGACCGCCCCGCTGCTCGCCTGGATCTCGCTGATCTGCATATCCGTGATCCCGCTTGGACACTTGAACACGCTGTCGTCCGACGGCGTCGCCGTCTTGGTCGCCGTCGGCGAGTACTTCAGGTAGTTCATCGCCACGAGGATCGTGCCCCACTGGTCGTTCGGGGCCGACCCGACGGCCGGCGGGCACAGGTACCCGCGGCTCTCGGCCGTGTACGTGGCGAACGCGTTCCCGAGCTGTCGGAGGTTGCTCAGGCACTTGACGGTCTGGCCCTGCTCCCGGGCGGCGTTCATCGCCGGCAGCAGGATCGAGACGAGCAGCGCGATGATGCCGATCACGACTAGCAGCTCGACGAGCGTAAAGCCGGCTTTCCGGCGACCGCCGGCGGTGGCGGCGGGTACGTAGTTTTGACGAGACATGAGAACCTCGCTGTCGGCGGTACGGCCGCCGCGGTTGGGGGGAACGGCTTTCGGTCGAAGTGGGGCGGCAGGGCCGCGCTCCGGCGACGAGCCGTACGGACGGTCAGGAACCCGACCGGGTGACGGCCCGGCGGCGGGCCAGCAACCCGACCGCGGCGACGCCGACGGCCGCCAGCGACGCGGGTTCCGGCACGGCGTCGGCGTCCGTCCGCAGGGCCGGGCGGAGCGACGTGTCCGCGTTGTCCCTCGGGGCGAACAGCCCGAGGTAGGTGGCGTTCGTCGTGCTTGCCGTCACGATGAACGCCAGCGTGCCGTTCGTGTCGGCGGCCACGAAGGCGGTCAGCTGCGGGCCGAAGAACGCGAGCGTCGACCCAACCGCGGTGCCGGTGGCGACCCTGGCGTCCAGCAGGACGAGATCGGGGGATGCGTCGTTGACGTTGTTGTCGGTGCCGGCCGTCTGCACGGCGTCGGTGTACCCATTGTTGTTCCACGTGAGCGGGAGGTTCGCGCCGGAGGCGGCGACGCCGGTCTCGCCCGCGCCCTCGACGAAATTCTCGTTGAACCCGCCGTCCCGGATGCCGAACAGCTGCATCGTGGTCGGGGTGCTGGACGTGGCGGCCCCTTGGGTCAGCGTCAGGCTGGCCGACAGCACCGCGGCCGGGGCGGCCGGGGCGGTGAACCGGACGAACGCGACCCGGTCGGCGTTGTTCGCCGTCCCGTCGTGGTTCTTGGCCGCGACGTTCGCGTTGTTCCCGAAGTTCGTGTTGACGGCCGACGCCTGTCGCTGGACGAACGTGTCCGCGTCGGCGGGGATGATCGCGGCGGTCGCCGCCCTCGCCGACACGAACACCGCCGCCCACGCCGACATCGCCGTCGCCCGTGCCGTGTTCCTCGTCGCCATCGCTCGCTCCTGTGCCACTGTCGCCGCCGCCGCGTGCGGCACCCGCCCTCGCCGCGTCCCGGCCGCGG
>JAQGHJ010000843.1 GCA_028288905.1 Phycisphaerales bacterium
TGCCCGCACCACAGTGCCGCTACATCTCAAATGGGAACCGCTCTAGCGCCGCTGCCGGTCGACATGTCACCCCCGCCGGGCGACCTTCATCGGGTCCGGCTTGGCGGCCTGTTGGAACGCCGCCTCCCTCGCCCGACACCCGCGGCAGGCCCAGCACGGCTCGGCCCCCGGCTCGGTGCAGCTCCAGGTCCGGTCGAACGGGGCCGACACCGTCGCCCCCAGGTCCACCACCTGCCACGGGTCGAGGTCCAGCAGCGGGGCGAGCACCTCCATGTCGGTCTGCCCGCACGCGGTCTGCAAAAGGTCCTGCCACACCTGCACGTACTCGGTCGCCCGGGCCAGCTCGTCGGCCCGGTCCCCGACGCGGGCCCCGACGTACACGGCGGCGGCCGCGTAGTGGGCGGCGTACCGGGCGGCGACCGCGACGTGCGGCAGCAGCTCGATCAGCCGGGGCGTGACCGGGGTGGGGGCCCGGGGGTCGACCGCCGCCGCGCCGGCCGGGGGCTCGCCCGCCCCGCCGACGCCGGCGAGAAACCCGGCCGGCACCGCGTGCTCGCGGAACGGCTTGAAGTGCGCGACCTGCTGCTCGAACGCCGCCCGGGCCCGGGCGGCGGCATCCCCGCCCGTCTCCAGGTGGACGAGCACGAGCCGGTGCCGCTGGGTGGCGACCGCGGTCAGGACGGCCGCGTTCAGCCCGCCGTTGTTCAGGACGATCGCGAGGTCTTTGGCCATGGCGGGCGGCGCGGGTCGGGGGTGAGAAGTCGTGGGCGGGGACGTGAGAGATCCCCACAGGGCGGAACCCCCTGCGCCCGCGCCATCTAACGGGGTCCGCCGGAGGTTGGCAAGGTGTCGGGCGAGTCGGCCAACCGTCCCGAGGGTAATGCGGAGGCCTTTGCAATTCAGAGCGTTCACGGCAGCGAGCCGGTTGACACCGGATTCCAGTGTCGCGGGTTTGCAACGGCGCCGTGGTGGGAACGACTTACGAAGGATCGGCTCGGCCGCGCGAGGATCACGTAAACGTTTGCCGGAGGGGACCCGATAGCAAGAACGGAGACGCGGCGGCGGGCCGCGCCTCGGACCGGCCTCGAAGCCCTACCGGAGACCCACGTGCAGGACGACGCGCCTCGGGTGATCCGGATCCGCCCGGTCGGCCGCCCCGTCGGCCTGACCGGGCCGGCGGCGCGGGCCGACTGGGCGGCGGCCGCCGGGGAGGGCGGGGACGCCGACGCCGAGACGATCGGGCACGTCGAGCGGGTGTGCGCGTACGCCGAGGTACTCGCCCGGCGACTCGTCGGGCACCGGCGGTTCCGCGGGACGGTGACGGAGGCGTTCGTCCGCCGGCTCGGCGTGGCGGCCGCCCTGCACGACGCCGGCAAGGCCGCCCTGCCGCCCGCCCTGCTCCGCAAGCCGGCCCGGCTGACGCCGGCGGAGATCGTCATCATCCGCCGGCACCCCACCCTCGGGGCGGCGGCGGTCGAGCGGCTGCTGGCAGGACACCCTGACGCCGCCCTGCGTGCGATGGCCGCCGAGGTCGCCCTCACCCACCACGAGCGGTGGGACGGGGACGGGTACCCCCACGGATTGGTCGGGGACGCGATCCCGATCAGCGGGCGGATCGTCGCCGTGGCCGACGTGTACGACGCCCTGACCAGCGCCCGGGCGTACAAGCCCGCCCTCCCGCACGCCGCCGCCCGGGCCGAGATCATGGCCGGCCGCGGCACCCACTTCGACCCGGCCGTCGTCGACGCGTTCGCCGCGGCCGAGCCGGCGATCCTCGGGATTGCAGCCGCGGCGGTTGCGTCTATCACTGGCCGAGACGCGGTTCGGATCGCGGCGTGAGCTGAGCCGGGGCCGGGGCCGGGGCCGGGGCCGGGGCCGACAAGATTCACTGCATTTCTACGGATGTCATCCTGAGCGGAGCGAAGTACCCCTCGTCCACCGCGCGGCCACGTCAGCGGTTCCGGGGTGGCGGAATGTGAAAGGGTGGTCGAACGCCGAGCACCTGCGGAGGGCCACCCATTCACAATCCACGCTCCACATGCTGCCAATCGAGTTGCGCGGTGGACGAGGGGTCCTTCGCTCCGCTCAGGATGACATCCGTGTGGGAGCCGGACGAGAATAATCAATCGGCTGCCGTCTACCGGCTCCCAACCTCCGACCCCTCACTCCACCACTTCCTTCGCCTCCCGCGGCCCGCTCTGGGCGCGGTAGAAGTCCTCGAGCGCGCCGGGGCTGAACGACAGCCGGTTCCGGCCGGTGCGGAGCAGGTTCCGCTGGCGGAGCTGGGTGAGGGCGAGGCTGACCGTCTCCCTCGCCGCCCCGATCGCCTGGGCGAGCTGCTGGTGGGTGATCCGGAGCTCGACGCCGGGCTGGCCCTCCGGCCCGGGTTGGGGCGTGGCGGCGGACGTCGTGCTGAACTGGAGCAGCGTTCGGACGAGCCGGCGGTTCGTGTCGTCGAACACGAGGGTGGCGGCCTCGCCGTACGACGCCTGGAGCTTCGACCCGAGCGACCGGATCAGCGCCGTGGCGACCGCCGGGTGGGCGGGCAGGGCGGCGAGCAGCCGGTCGGCCGGCACCTCGCTGACGGCCGCGGCGGTGACGGCGACGGCCCGGGTGCCGTACGTCGGGGCGTCGCCGCCGGCGTCCGGGTCGGCCGTAAGGGCGGGGGCCCCGAACCAGTCGCCGGGGCCGAGGATCTCTAGCAACCGAACCGCCCGCTCGCCGGCCCCGGGGGTCAGGAGCAGGACACGGACCTGCCCGGCGTGCAGCAGGTAGACGCTCCGGGCCGGGGCGTCGGGCTCGTACACGGCGGCGGCGGCGGGGACCTCGAACCGGCGGGCCGCCAACCCGGCGGCGGCGATCAGCTCGGCCGCCCGGGACCGGGCCGGCCGCGACTCGCCTCCGGCGCCTGCGGCGTCGTCACGAGGGTCGACTTCGGGCATACAACTTCCACACTTCCCTTCCCTGGTTCCCGGCGGGGGAGTGCCGCGCCCGGCGGGCGACGCGACGGGCTCACTATAGCCCATCCGCCGGACCGGAAAAAAGCGCCCGGCCCCCCGCCGGCGAGATTTGTTGAGCCCGCCGGCATTAGGAGAGCCCCGGAATTTACGGGTGCAAACGAACTTGTGGCCGGAAATGGGCGTCGGCAGGCGGATTGTGGTCGAAATTGTTGGACGGTGCCGTCTGGGGGGCCGGACCGCCAACTGGTGCCCGCCGCGGGCCGGGCGGGCACCGGGCGAAAAAAGTTGCCTATCGCCTGTCGCGGGCGCGTCTCCCGGGACCGCGCGGCACCCCGCCGCGCCCGCGTTAGGACCGGACCTGGGTCGCCAGGATCCGCGCGAGCGCCTCGCACATCTCGGTCCGGTGCACCCCGTTCAGCGCCAGCGCCAGCTGCGTCTCCATCAGCCCGTACGGGATGCCGGTGTCGTACCGCTGACCGCGGCAGACGACGGCCCAGTACTTGTCCGTCGGCTGCCGCAGCAACTCCTGGGCGGCCGTCAGCTGGAACTCGCCCTTGTCCCGCAGGTCGTGGCGGATCAGGTGGTCGAGCGCGTCGAAGATCCCGGGCCCGAACACGTGCATGCCGAAGTGGGCGAGGTAGTTCCCGGCCGGCAGCCCCGGGGTGACGAGGTCGGCCCGGGCGGCGTCGATCGGGGGCTTCTCCCGGATCAACTCCGCCCGGTAGATGCCGCGGTCGGCGTCGATCGGCGCCCCCTTGATCACGCCGAACAGGTGCAGCAGCCGCTCGACGGTTGGCTGGACGGCCGTCGCCGCGTCGAGCATGTACTGCTCGAACACGCGGATGAGCTGGCGGGCGCACCGTTCCTTCGTGTCGCTGACGTAGACGTGGTCGCCGAGCAGCAGCAGGAACGGGTCGGCCCCGACGAAGTCGCGGGCTTGGAAGACCGCGTGCCCGAACCCCTCCGGGGACGCCTGCTCGGCGAAGTGCAGCCGCTCGCCGAACGCCCCGAGCTTCTCGCTCTCGAGCAGGGCCCAGTCCTTGCCGCGGAACGACCGGCTGTCGGCGTCGGTCAGCCGGCGGAAGTAGTCGCGGTAGAGCGGCTCTTCGCCCGGCTGGGTGACGATGCAGATCTCCTCGATCCCGGCGTCGAGGCACTCCTCGCCGATGATCTGGATGACCGGCTTGGTCAGCCCGTCCCGATCGACGAGCGGGAACATCTCCTTCTGCACCGCGGTCGACGCCGGGTACTGCCGGGTGCCGCGGCCGGCGGCGGTGATGACGGCCTTTCGCACTTTCGCCATGCGGGCGAGGGTAAAGTCGCGGGCGGCCGGAGGGAAGGTGGGTGCTGGGGAAACGTAAGCCGGTGGGCGGCCGTCGCGGACTTGGCAGCGACAGCGCGAACGGTGGGGGAGAACGGTACCGGGGTCGAGGCGGCGGTGGGCTGCCGGCCCCCCCCCACGGATGTCAACCTGAGCGTAGCGAAGGACCTCTCGTCCACCGCGCAGCCGGGGCAGCGGTGCGAAGGTCGTGGAATGTGAAAGGGTGGCCCGCCGCCGGTGCTCGCAGAAGCCACCCATTCACAATCCACGGTCCCAAAAGTACAAGCCCGGCCGCGCGGTGGACGAGGGGTCCTTCGCTTCGCTCAGGATGACATCCGTGGGGGGGGGGCGGCGTAAGGGGGCTGGCAGCCCGCCTCCGCCACCGGGCCGGGAGTGTTGTGAGAACGGCCAAGCGTCCTGCGAAGTGCGCCTAAGCTCGCTCAGGGTCGCGACCCCGCCCCACGCCCCGAATTCGCTCCCCCCGCCCCACCCCGGCGGTTACACTGATCGGTCGCGTGCCGCCGCCGACGTGCCCGGCGGCACCGCCAGCTCCCCCGCTTTCGTTCCAGCCCCGAGGGTGACCCGACATGCCGACCGGTGCCACGGTGATCGAGCCGCTCGAGCGGCGGCGGATGTTCGTCGTCCCCGGCGGCGGCCTCGCCGAGACCGTCGTCGCGACCGGGCTGGACCGCCCGACCGCGATCGCCATTCCCCCGATCGACGCCAACGCGCCCGTGATCGTCGCCGAGCAGGGCGGGCGGGTCCGCCAGTACCGCGGCGGGCAGCTCGACCAGGGGCAGTCCGCACCGATCCAGGGGTTGGTCTCGACGGGGGAGCTGGGGCTGCTCGGGGTCGCGGTCGCCAAGTCGTTCGGCTCGGACCGGGCGGTGTACGTGAACTACACGGTCGCGTCCCCGGCCCCGCACCAGCGGGTCAGCCGGTTCGCGCTGTCCGGGACCGGGCTGCTGCTCGACAGCGAGCGGGTGCTGCTGGACCTGCCGGCGTGGGAGCTGGGGACGGGGGCGACGAGCGTCGGCGGCGGGCTGCGGTTCGCGACGGACGGCACGCTGCTCGTCGGCGTCGGGGACGGCGGGGTGAAGGACCGGGCGGCCGGGCTCGACACCCCGTTCGGCAAGGTGCTGCGGCTCCGGCCGGACGGGTCGGCCCCGACCGACAACCCGTTCGCGTCCGAGGGCGGGGACTGGGCGAAGTACGTCTGGGCCAAGGGGCTGCACGACCCGGCGACGCTCGGGGTGCAGCCGTCGACCGGGCAGGTGTACCTCAACGACCGCGGGGCCGAGCAGGCCGAGGAGATCGACGCCGGGGCCGCCGGGGCCGACTTCGGGTGGCCGGGCGTCGAGGGCGGGGGCGCGACCAGTCCCGGGGCGGTGATTCAGGGCCCGGCGTACGCGTACCCGCACGCGTCGACGGACCCGACGGTCACGACCGGGAGCCGGATCGCCGGCGGGGTATTCGTGGTGGCCGGCACGCTGTCGTTCCCGGTCCCGTACGGCGGGGACTACCTGTTCGCCGACGGGTCGAACGGGACGATCCGGGCGCTGGACATCGACCACGGGCTGCCGACCGGGAAGGTGTCGGTCATCGCGACGGACGTGCCCGGCCCTGTCGATTTGGCGATCGCGTCCGAGGGGGCGGTGTACTGCGTCGCCCGCGGGGCCGGCGGGGCGGACGGCGGGCAGTTGATCCGGTACGTCGGCAACGGCACGCCGGCGATCATTCAGCAGCCGGCCGACGCGACGGTCGGGCCCGGGCGGGCGGCCGTCCTGCGGGTGGTGGCGGGCGGGTTCGGGACGCTCAGCTACCAGTGGCTGCGGGGCGAGGCCGAGATCCCCGGGGCGACGACCGACACGTACACGTACGCCCCGCCGGACGCGTCGGCCGACGGCGCGACGTTCGCCGTACGGGTCCGGAACGAGGTGGGGCAGGTCGTGTCGCGGTCGGCCGTCGTCCACGTGGTCGCCGGGGGCGGCGGCACCGACGGGGGGACCGGCACGGGCGGCGGCACCGGCACCGGCGGGGGGACGGGCGGCGGCACCGGCACCGGCGGGAGCGGCTGGCCGCCGAAGAGCCCGCCCCCGCCGCCGATGGGGCCGATCGACCTACTGCCGGTCGTGTCGA
>JAQGHJ010000845.1 GCA_028288905.1 Phycisphaerales bacterium
GCGGTGCGGCACTGGTCCGCCCGCCGCCGCGGGGACGCCGCCGGCACCGGGGCCGACGTCGACGCCGCCGGCGACACCTCGAGCCCCGGGGGCGAGGTCGGGCTCGCGCTGTCGATGATCCACGCCCGCCCGGGCGACCCGTGGACCGTCGCCCGGCTGGCGGACCGGGTGGCCATGTCCCGGTCGGCGTTCGCCGAACGGTTCGCCGGGGCGGTCGGCGAGCCCCCGCTGCGGTACCTGACGACGTTCCGGATGCGGCGGGCGGCCGAGCTGTTGCGGACGTCGGCGGCCGGGGTGCGGGAGATCGCCGCCCGGGTCGGGTACGAGTCCGAGGCCGCGTTCGGGCACGCGTTCAAGCGGTGCCACGGCGTGTCCCCGGGGGCGTACCGGCGGTCGGGGGCGACGGGCGGATAGGGCCGGCCCGTCCGGCCCGCCAGGGGCCCCGGGGCCCCGCGGTTCACGCGTCGGAGTCGCCGAAGATCGTGCTCGCTAGGTCGGAGGCGGCCGACGACGATGTCGTCGATGACGACGCGGCCGTCGCCGTGCCGGCCGACGACCCGAACCCGCCGACGCCGAACTTCGCGTACACCTCGGCCTGGCGGGACTGGCCCCGCTGCTGGAGCTGGGCGAGCATCTTCTCTGACGTCCCGTCGTCGGTCCCGCCCCGCTCCGGCGGCTTCAGCGAGCCGGTTTTGGCGTACTGGTCGACCATCCCCTGGAGCCGCTCGTCCTCGTCGCCCGAGTCGTGACGGTCCTGGACCGCCTGCTGCTCGTCGGTCGACATCGACGCGAACGCGTCGCTCGACTTGAACGCGTCGAACTGCTTGTCCGCCTCCGCCTTGAGCTCGGCAACCCCGCCGCCGCTCTTGAGGATGTCCTCAAACTTCGCCATCCCGCCGCCGCCGCCGGGCCCCTGCCCGCCGCCGGGGCCGCCCTCCGGGGGCGGCCCCGGCGGCTGCGACGAACTCTGGGTTCCGCCCGTCGCGTCCGCCGCTTGGCCGCCCGAGATCATCGCCGCCAAGGAGGAGGTGGACGACGACGAGGAGTTCGCGGACGCGGTGGACCGCCGGCGGTAGTGGACGGCCGAGGACGCGGACGACGAAACGGACGAAACGCTCATGACGACCTCTGGGGTGAACCGGGATGCGCGGGGGGCGATCGACCGTGGCGGGCCGCCCCGTTTTATTCATCGGCACGTCGGCCGTCCCGACGTATGTGAAGGCGTCCGGAAGTTCTGTCGAGATCGTCCGGCCGGGGCGGCGGGACCGGTGGGGTTTTGGTCGGCGGACGGGTCGGCGGACGGGCGGGAAACCCGAGGGATTCTCCCGTAGTCAGGACCGTGCCCGCCGCGCGACAATCGACTAGACGCGTTCCTTGCACGGCCGGACCGGGGGACTATCATCGCCCCCGGCGAGAGAGAGGCGGCCGCCCCGTGGGGTAACGGGACGGCCGGTCCGGCGACGATCGGGCGAGGAGATCGGACACCGGCCGCATGTTTGAAAACTACGAGATCGACGGCCTGTACGACGAGATGTTCGCGGCCGCGGGGTCCCCGCGCGCGCACTACGCCGCGGCCACCCGCCGGCTCAAGGGGATGGGCAACGCCGCGTTCTCCAAACGCGTGCGGATGGCCGACCTGACGTTCCGCAACCAAGGCATCACGTTCACGGTCTACAAGGACTCGGCGGGGGTCGAGAAGATCTTCCCGTTCGACCTGATCCCCCGCATCATCCCGGCCGGCGAGTGGGAGCACATCGAGAAGGGGCTGGTCCAGCGGATCGTCGCGCTGAACCTGTTCTGCCAAGACGTCTACCACCAGCAGCGGATCCTGAAGGAGAAGGTGATCCCGCCGGAGCTGGTGTACGGGGCGAAGTTCTTCCGCCGGGAGATGATCGGCGTCGACGTCCCGCGGAACGCGTACATCCACATCTGCGGGACCGACCTGATCCGCAGCGCCGAGGGCGAGTACCTCGTGCTCGAGGACAACGGCCGGAGCCCCAGCGGCGTGTCGTACGTGCTGGAGAACCGGGCGGTGATGAAGCGGGTGTTCCCGGCGCTGTTCGGGGCGTATCGGGTCCGGGCGATCGAGGACTACCCGTACAACCTGCTGCAGATGCTGCGGTACGTCGCCCCGCCGCACGCGTCCGACCCGACCGTGGCCGTGCTGACGCCGGGCGTGTTCAATTCGGCGTACTTCGAGCACAGCTTCCTGGCCCGGCAGATGGGCGTGGAACTGGTCGAGGGCCGGGACCTGCTCGTCGACAACAACTTCGTCTACATGCGGACGACCGGCGGGCTGCGGCGGGTGGACGTGATCTACCGCCGGATCGACGACGACTTCATCGACCCGCTCACGTTCCGCCCGGACAGCATCCTCGGGGTGCCGGGCCTGATGAACGCGTACCGGTGCGGGAACGTGTCGCTGGCCAACGCGTGCGGGACCGGGGTGGCCGACGACAAGGCGATCTACCCTTACGTCCCGCGGATGATCAAGTTTTACCTCGGCGAGGACCCGATCCTGCCGAACGTTAAGACGTTTTTGTGCGCCGAGGCGGAGGACCGGAAGTACGTGCTGGACAACCTGGACAAGCTCGTCGTGAAGGCGGCGAACGAGTCGGGCGGGTACGGCATGCTGATGGGGCACCAGTCGACCCGGGCCGAGCAGGACGAGTTCGCCAAGCTGATCCGGGACGACCCGCGGAACTTCATCGCCCAACCGGTCGTGCAGCTGAGCCAGTGCCCGAGCTACGTCGACGGCGGCCGGTTCGAGGGCCGGCGGGTCGACCTGCGGCCGTACATCCTGTACGGCGAGAAGCCGGTCGTGATGCCCGGCGGCTTGACCCGGGTCGCGCTCCGCAAGGGCAGCCTCGTCGTCAACAGCAGCCAGGGCGGCGGGTCGAAGGACACGTGGGTGCTCGAGGACGAGTCCGACGCCGCCGACGAGCGGGAGGTGATCCGGATCGAGGGGGCCGCCGCCCTACCCGAACCGGTCGCGGTATGACGGGCCGGGCTCCGGTCCCCTCTCCCGGTACGCCGGGAGAGGGTTAGGGTGAGGGTCCTGTCGCGCGGCGGAGCAAGGTCAGGGGTCCGGGCCGCCGCCGCGAGGAACCCTCACCCCAGCCCTCTCCCGGCGTACCGGGAGAGGGGGCAAGAGGCCGCGCCACTACTGACCACGGACAACGGACCACTGACTCTCCCTCCCCCACCATGACCCCTCTTTCCGCCCCAGTCCCCGACGTCGCCCGGGTGGTCCCGAAGTTCCGGGCCCACCACGGCAACCGCCCGATGCTCGCCCGGGACGCCGACTCGATGTATTGGATGAGCCGGTACGTCGAGCGGGCCGAGCACGTCGCCCGGCTGCTGCTGGTGAACTCGAACCTGCTGATGGACGTCGGGGACCTGGCCCCGACGCTCGAGCAGAAGCAGTGGCAGAGCGTGATGGTCGTGATGCGGCTGGACCCGGCGTTGCCGGGCGGGGACGGCGGGCACAACGGGTCGGCCGCCGGCGGGCTGCTCGCCACCCACGGCACGCTCGCCACCCGGGTCGGGCTGCACATGACGCTCGACCCGGCCAACCCGAACAGCATCCTCAACTGCATCACCAAGGCCCGCGAGAACGCCCGGGCGATCCGGGAGAACATCTCGGCCGAGATGTGGGAGTCGCTCAACACCCTGTACTGGAGCCTGAAGGACGACGCGGTTATCCGGGCCCGGCTCGAGGACGCCCCGGAGGAGTTCTACCGGGCGATCATGGGCGGGTCCCACCTGTTCCAGGGGTTGGCCGACCAGACGCTGGCCCACGACCAGGGGTGGCACTTCGCCCAACTCGCCAAGTACCTGGAGCGGGCGGACGTGACGTGCCGGGTGATTGAGACCCGGTTCGACATCCTCCGGTCGGCCGACACGCTGATGGCCGGGGCGCTGCGGAACATCCACTGGATGGGCGTGCTCCGGAGCTGCTGCTCGATCGAGTACTACCGCCGGCAGCACGTCGGGGACCTGGACCCGATCAAGGTGGCGTCGTTCCTGCTGCTGGAGCCGGGGTTCCCGCGGAGCGTGCGGTTCGCCGTCCAGCGGGCGCTGGGGGCGATGTGCGCGATCCGGAGCGAGGTGAACCCGCTGGCGATCGACCCGGCCGAGCGGATCCTCGGGCGGCTGAACGCCGACCTGGAGTACGCCGAGGCGTCGGAGATCATGGCCGAGGGGTTGCCGAACTACCTGCTGCGGATCCAGAACGACCTGGACGAGGCGGCCCTGGCGATGCAGAAGAACTACTTCATGGTGTGAA
>JAQGHJ010000849.1 GCA_028288905.1 Phycisphaerales bacterium
CCTCGCTGACGGGCCCGGCCGCGTCCGGGGCGGCGGCGTCGTCGCCGGCGTCCTCGTCCGTGCCGTCGGCGCGGCGGCCGGTGGCGGGCTTCTTCGGCTTCGTCGCGACCTTCGGCGGGGCCTCGACGGCCGTGGCCGTACCGCCCCCGCCGCCGCCAAGCGCACCGGTGGCGTACCACTCGCGCACGGTCTCGGCGAGCCCGAGGGCGATCGAACTCTGATGGTTCGGCGCGGCGTCCCCGAGCCCCTCGTCGCGGAGCTTCGTCAGGATCGCCTTGCTTTCAACGCCCAGCTCTTTAGCCAGCTCGTTGACGCGGATGCCTTTCTTCGTCGCAGCCAATCCGGCCTCCAACTGAACACTCGAACTTCGGCGGCCCGCCCGGGAGCCCGGCCCGTGCCGCCTCCGCCCCCCGCCCCGCGGGAGACGTCGGCCGGACACCGCCGCCGATCCAAGTAGTACGTTCGATCTCGCCCCGCGGCCCAATCATGGGACGCGGCAAATTTCATTCCGACGCTGGGTCCGCCGACGCCCCGAACGCGGCCGCCGAAGCGACCGTGTCGCGGGATTTGCCGGCCCGCCGGACCCATTATGCGGGCTCGGCGACGGGCCCGGCCTTGTCGGCCGGGGCACCGTCGTCCTCGCTCGCGTCGCGGGGCGGCTCGGCCGCCGCCTGCGCCTCGTCGTCGTCCTGCGTCGGGCCCTCTTCGGCCCCGTCTTGCGTCACGCCGTGAATCGCCTGCTCCTCGGGCGACAGCTCGGCGTCGTCGCCGGCCGTCGGGTCGATCTTATGGACGGTCACCTCCGGCGACCCGCCCTCGCTCGCCTCCATCGCCCCGGGCATGCGTTCCGGGTCGGCCGTCTCGGCGTCGGCGTTGGCGGCCGGCGTGTCCGTCTCCGCCGCCAGGGCCGCGGCGACCGCCGGGTCGGTCGGCTGGGCGGCGGGAATCGCCAACCCGTCGAGCCCGCGGAGGGCCGCGGCAGCCTCGGCCTTCGCCCGGGCGTCCGCCTGCTTTTTCGCCTCGGCCTCGATCGCGACCAGCTTCGCCGCCTCCCCGCACCGCTCGACGACCGCCGTCGCCAGCTCCTCGGTCATCTGGAGCTCTTCCATCAGCGGGTCGGCCCCCACCTCCTCGACGTCCCGGACGTCGATCAGGCCCATCGCGATGACCTTGTCGACCATGTCCTGGCTGACGCCCTCGATGCTCGTCAGCGTCTCCTGGACCCGGGCCGTTCCCTTCTGGAACTCGGTCGGCGTCAGGATGTCGATGTCCCACCCGGTGAGCCGGGCGGCCAGCCGGACGTTCTGCCCGCGCTTGCCGATCGCCAGGCTCAGCTGGTCCTCGTTCACGATCACGGTGCCCCGCCCGAGCTCGAAGCAGAGGCTGACCTCGGTCACCTCGGCCGGCTTCAGGGCGTTGCTGATCAGGATCTGGCTCGACTCGTTCCACCGGACGATGTCGATCTTCTCGCCGCCGAGCTCCTCGACGATGTTCTTGATCCGGCTGCCGCGGACGCCGACGCACGCGCCGACCGCGTCCACCTTCGTGTCGATCGAACTGACGGCGATCTTCGTCCGGTGCCCGGGCTCCCGGGCGAGCGCCTTGATCTCGATCGTCCGCTCGCCGACTTCCGGCACCTCCCGCTCGAACAGCCGGCGGATCAGCTCCGGGTGGCTGCGGCTCAGGATGATCTTGATCGCGCTGGGCGTGTCCCGCACCTCCATGATGAGGGCCTGGACCCGCTCGCCCGGCTCGTGCTGCTCGCCGGGAATCTGCTCGCTCCGCGGCATGATCCCCTCGACCCGCCCGAGGTTCACGATCATCATCGGGCCCTCGAACCGTGTGATCGTCCCGGTCACGATGGTGCCGACGCGATCCTTGTACTCTTCGTAGATCGCGCCCCGCTCGTCCTGCCGGATGAGCTGGATCATCACTTGCTTGACGGTCTGGGCGCCAATCCGGCCCATGACCGACAGCGGCACCGTGTCGCCGTTGCGGCTGACCGATACGTCGCCGGACACCTTGTCGAGCGTCACGCCGAACTCGGCCGTGTCTTCCGTGTTGTAGTGCTTGCGCAACCCCGAGGCGATCGCCTGCTCGATGTCGGCGTACACCTGGTCGCGCTCGATGTTCTTGTCTCGGGCGATCCCGTCAACGATACGGATGAGTTCGGGGTTCGGCATTGGCTCCTCGCGGTCCGCGCTATTCAGTTGTGGGAGAGTAGGCAGCCGGCGGTAAGCAGTAAGCAGAAGAAGCTGGGCTGACCAAAATCGCATCGCGACCGAAGCCGCGGAGCCCTGCCTGCTCTTTCTGCCTCTCGCCTACCGCCTTCTGCCCACTCCCCTTCGGCCCAACAAAAAACCGCTCTTCCGAGCGGCCCACGTTCGAACGAACCTGTCTTGGCAACCTCGATCGACACCCGTCTCCAGGTTCGACCAAGCCGCCGAGTCGCCTCGGTCATCCCGAAAACCGGGTTGCCGTCGCGTGACTCCGCGGCCGATTGCCGCCGTTCACCAAGGTTGTCCATGCGCTGTTATGCCATAGCATGGGCCAACTCGGTGGCGGACCGTCCGGAAGACTGGGGTTCCAGACTCAGGTTCATCCCGGCTTCTCCGGGCTCGAACAATTGGACCCGACGCAGGTCCACGTGGACCCGCACCGACGACCCGACCTCGGGCAAGCGTCCGCTCGCCATCGCGTCCACGCGGGCCACGACCGCGTCGTGTCCCGCCGTCCGCAAGTAGAGGTCGGCGTTTCCGCCGAGCGGTTCGATCATCGTCAACCGCACGTCTAACGGTGCGGACACGACCAAACCCGCTTCGGACCGGATCGGCGACAAGGAAAAGTGTTCCGGGCGGATGCCCAACACCACCCGCCCGCCGACCCGCCCGACCATGCGCCCATCGATCCACGGCGCAACACTCGGAAGAGCCACCCTAAACCCTTTTTCGTGCAAGGTCAACTCGGAGCTTGTTAACGCACCGGTTTTGCTTGCCGCCGGCGGTCCCGACCCGCCCTCCTCAACGAACGTCAGGCGGTTGTCGAGCACCGCTAGCGTGCCGTCGAAGAAGTTCATCGGCGGCATGCCGATGAAGCCGGCCACGAAGCGGTTCAAGGGCGAATGATAGGTCTGCAGCGGCGGGTCGGCCTGCTGGATTCTGCCGTCGCGCATCACCACGATCCGGTCGCCGAGCGTCATCGCTTCCTCCTGGTCGTGCGTGACGTAGACCGTCGTGGTCCGGAGCCGCTGGTGGAGGCGTTTGAGCTCGGCCCGGGTCGTGAGCCGGAGGCGGGCGTCGAGGTTGCTGAGCGGCTCGTCGAACAGGAACGCGGCCGGGTCGCGGACGATCGCCCGCCCCACCGCCACCCGCTGCCGCTGTCCGCCCGACAGGTCCCGGGGCTTGCGGTCCATCAGCGTGCCGATATCGAGCAGGTCGGCCGCACGGTTTACCCGGTCGTCGATCTCCCGGCGCACGGCTCGGGCGCGGCCGGGGTGCCGCAGTCGCGTGAGGAGCCCCGGCATCCGCCGCAGCCGCAGGGCGAACGACAGGTTCCCGCGGACGGTCATGTGCGGGTAGAGGGCGTAATTTTGGAACACCATCGCGATGTCCCGGTCCTTCGGCGGGACGTCGGTCACGTCGCGGTCGCCGATGCGGATCGTGCCGCCGTCCGGGGCCTCGAGCCCGGCGATGAGCCGGAGCGTGGTGCTCTTGCCGCACCCGCTCGGCCCGACGAGGGCGACGAACTCGTGGTCGGCGACGGTGAGCGACACCCCATCGACGGCGGCGACGCCGTTCGGGTAGATCTTCGTGACGTTGTCGAGGTGGACGGAGGCCATAGGGCGGGGCGGATTGTCGAGGGTGGAGGGTGGATTGTCGAACGAGGGGGCGTTGAAGTGCTGGCGCTTGGGAATCACTACCCACCACCTCACGGACGTCATCCTTCACTCCGCGAAGGATGACGTCCGCCGGGGGAAATTTGAGTGATGACCAACCCACGGCGAGGTACGGGCCGGCCGGCATCGGGCCACCGTCGACAATCCCCGCTCGACCCTCGACAATCCCCGCCCCATGACCCTCTACAGCCCGCACCACACCGTTCGCTGGGGCATCATCGGCTGCGGCGACGTGACCGAGAAGAAGAGCGGGCCGGCGTTCCAAAAGGCGACCGGATCCGCCCTGGTCGCCGTCATGCGACGGTCGGGCGACCTGGCGAAGGACTACGCCGCCCGGCACGGGGTGCCCCGGTGGTACGACGACGCGGACGCGCTGGTGAACGACGGCGGGGTCGACGCGGTGTACGTCGCGACGCCGCCGGGGTCGCACCTGGAGCACGCCCTGCGGGCGGCGAACGCGGGCAAGCCGGTGTACGTCGAGAAGCCGATGGCGCTGGACCGGGACGAGTGCCGCGAAATGTACGAAGGGTGCCTAGCGGCCCGCGGCGGCCGGGGGGTGCCGCTGTACGTCGCGTACTACCGGCGGGCGCTGCCGCGGTTCCTGCGGGTGAAGCGACTGATCGAGGACGGGGCGATCGGGACGGTGCGGACCGTGCAGCACACGCTGACCCAGCCGCCGACGCCGGCCGAGCTGGCCGGCGGGCCGCTGCCGTGGCGTGTGGACCCGGCCGTCGCCGGGGGCGGAAAGTTCGTCGACCTGGCGTCCCACGCCCTCGACCTGTTCGACTTCTTGTTCGGCCCGATCGCCGACGTCGCTGGACGGGCCGCCAACCAGGCCGGCCTCTACCCGGCGGAGGACGTGGTGGCCGGCACCTGGGCCCACGCCGGCGGCGTCGTCGGCACCGGGCTGTACAGCTTCGCAGCCGCCGAGCGGGTCGACCGGTGCGAGGTGGTCGGGTCGGCCGGCACGCTCACGTTCCAAGTGATGGATAATGGTCCGATCGAGCTGAAGCCCGCCGGTGGTGGCGAACGGCAGACGTTCCACGAGCCGGACCCGGAGCACGTGCAACAGCCGCTGATCCAGACGGTCGTCGACGACCTCCGCGGCGTCGGCACCTGCCCGAGCACCGGCGAGTCAGCTTGGCGGGCGACGTGGGCGATCGACAAGATGTTGGCGGGGTACCGGGCGGCGCGGGCCTGACCATTTGACTACGCTGGCGCCGGGTCCGCCCCGACGTCTGGCCCCAGCGCGTCAACCAACGCCGTCACGACCGCGTCGTGGACCGCGTCGAGCGTGCCGGCGAGCTTCAGCCCGGCCGCACGGGCATGGCCGCCGCCGCCGAACCGCTCGGCGAACCGGGCCACGTCCACCTGCCCCTTGCTCCGCAGGCTGACCCGGATCGGCCCGCCCTCCGGCGGCTCGGTCATCAGGATCGACGCCTGCACCGTGCGGATTTGCAGCGGCACGTTGATCAGGCTCTCGGTGTCCGGCACGTCCGCCCGCGTCTCGGCGAAGTCCGCCCGCCCGACCCGCATGACGGCCAGCCGGCCGCCGGCGTGCAGCTCGAGCGACTGTTGCCCCCGGGCCTGGAGGGCGACCCGCTCGGCCCGCTCGTTCTGGTACAGCAACTGGTAGATCCGGTCGGTGTCGACGCCCGCCTCGATGAGCCGGGCGGCCAGCCGGTGCGTCTGCGGGCGGGTGTTGGCGTACTGGAACCACCCGGTGTCGCTCGTGATGGCCAGGAACAGCGCCGACGCGATCGCCGGGGTGAGCGGCACGCCCCACCGCTCCAGCAGCTCGGCCACCACTTCCCCCGCCGCCGCCGCCGCCGTCACGACGAGCTTTGCCGACGCCCAATCCTCCTGGGTGAGGTGGTGGTCGATTACCAGCTTAGGCTTGGCGAAGTCGGCCAGCCGCTCCTTGAGTCCCGGCAGCTGGTTCCACGTGCCGGTGTCGCACACGACGAGCGCGTCGAATCGAGACAGGTCGGTGAGGGCGGCCGGCCACCCGGCGTCGGCGTCGTGGTGCGTCACGCCGTTGTCGGCGACGACGAACGCGTACTTCCGCGGCAGCCGACTGAGCGTCAGGAACTCAGCTTCGATCCCCCGCGCCCGCAATCCCAGGATTAATCCAACTGAGGAGCCCAGCGCGTCCCCGTCCGGTCGGACGTGGGTCGTGACGAGGACGCGCTTGCACGGGGCGAGCGCGTCGATGATCTGCTGGTAGGGCACGACTGCAGTGTCAGACTGAGCGGGGCGGACATCACTCATGGAGGGGCTCGGCGCGCGGACGACGGGTCAGAGGTCGCTTGCGGTTTCGCGACGTTGAGGTCCGCCGGAGTATCGTCACCGCCGTCGCTTGTGGAAGGGCCAGCCGTCGTACGCGGTGATGAACTCCCACTCCTGCCGCGGCATTCTCGCCTTCACAGGATTGTCCTCCACGTACCGGATCGTCCGCTCGATCTCCGCGGTCTCGTCGAGGAACACCTTCCACCCGGGCCCGCCCCACACCGGGTGGTTTGGGTCGTGGTCGCGCAACAGGTGGACCGCTTCTTTGCTCGCCCACTGGAACTTCGAGATCATCTCCTCCGCGTGGTCCCGGTGCTTGCGGATCACAAGGTGGACGTGGTCGGGCATGACCGCGCAGGCGTAGCAGGTGTACCGCTCGTCCGCGATCACCTCCTTGAACGCTTGGGCGATCATCCCAACGTCGTGCGGGGAGAAGGTCAGCAGCTCGTGCCGCAGGAACTGCTGCGCCTCCGCGTAGAACGCCCGGATGTCCCGAGACGCGGGTTGCACCCGCTTCCGCCCATAGGGGAGTTCCCCCAACTCGCTCAACACGTCGTTGCGGATCGTACGGGACGTGCTGCCACGCGGGTCGTTGGGCAACCACCACCCGTAGGCGACCCAGATCAAGTGATGTGCGAGGACCAAGTGAACCCCCTGCGACTGCTACTTCGCGCCTTCTGCGGTTTTTGCCATCTACGTCGCGAAACCGCAAGCGGCTTTGAGGTCCGTTCGCGATCCATCGCGCAGTCGGACGGTCAACCCGTACGGACGACGTGGTGCCAAGCATGGCGCGGGTCCGCGAACACGCGTCGCACCACCCCCACGTCCAGCGCGATCTGCTTCTTCAGCGCGTCGAGCCCGGGCAGCTTCCACTGCTCGCGGACCCAGTCGAGCAGCTCGACGGTGAGCGTCTGACCGTACAGGTCGCCGTCGAAGTCGAGGATGAACGCCTCGACCTGCCGGCGGTATCCGTCGCCGAACGTGGGCATGGTGCCGATGCTGAGGGCGACCGGGCGGGAGGTGCCGCCGACGGTGCAGCGGGCGGCGTACACGCCGTCGGCCGGCACGAGCTGGTCGCCGCAGTCGAGGTTGGCGGTCGGGACGCCGATCGTCCGCCCGCGCTGGTACCCCTTCACCACCGGGCCGCTCAGCGCGTACGGCCGACCCAGGCAGGCGGCGGCGTCCCGCATCCGGCCGCCGGCCACGAGGAACCGCACGAGTGAGCTGCTGACCGGCGCGACCTGCTGGTCGAGCATCGCGACCGTCACCGGCGGGACGACATGGACCCCCACCGACGTGCCGGCCGCCCACGCCCGCAGGCGGGGCATCGTGCCGCCCCGACCCTTGCCGAACGTGAACCCCTCCCCCTCGACGATGTGCCCGACCCGGGCGTCGTCCCGCAGTAAGTGCCAGAACGCCTCGGCGTCGAGCCCGAGCACCTCCGGCGTGGGCGGCAAGACGACGCATTCGTCGACGCCGAGCCCTGCCAGGTGATCTCGCTTGGCAGTCGACGTGGCGAGCCGGGGCGGGGCGACCTCCGGCCGGAGCACGGTCAGCGGATGCGGCTCGAACGTGACGACCGCCACCGGCGGCGGCGGTGAGATCGACCCCCCGCCGAGCCCCGCCGTGCGGAGGGCGGCGCAGCGGCGGAGGATCGCCTGGTGCCCGAGGTGGACGCCGTCGAAGTTCCCGACCGTCACGACCGCGCCCGGCGGCAGCGCCCGCAGCCCGTCCAGTCCGTCCCGCACGTTCACCGCTGTGGCTCCTGGTCCCCGGCCCCGACTCCCCCACCGCACCGGGCCGCACTGTACTACAATGCCCGCGACGGAGACACGGCCGCCGCGACGGGCGCCGCCCGCCGGCCGGGCCGTCACCACACGTCCCAACGAAGGAGATCGCGATGCGGGTTCGTTCCTGGTTGTCCCTGTTCGTCGGTGCAGTCGCGGCCGTGTCCGCGGCCGGCCGAGTTGCCCCGGCCGCGGTCGTGACGAAGGACGTGAAGTACGCGGCCGGCGGGGCCGAGTACGTCGGGTTCTTGGCGTACGACGACGCGACGGCCGGCAAGCGGCCCGGCGTGCTCGTCGCCCCCGAATGGGTCGGGGTGAACGACTACGCCAAGGGCCGGGCCAAGCAGTTGGCCGGCATGGGGTACGTTGCGTTCGTGTTCGACCCGTACGGCGGCGGGAAGACGGCGGCAGACACCAAGCAGGCGGCCGAGTGGTCGACGGCGGTAAAGAACGACCGCCCGGAGCTCCGCAAGCGGGTGGCGGCCGCGTTCGACACGCTCAAGAAGCAACCGCAGACTGACCCGGCCAAGACGGCTGCGATCGGGTACTGCTTCGGTGGGACGAGCGTGCTGGAGCTGGCCCGGTCGGGGGCGGACGTGCTGGGGGTCGTTAGCTTCCACGGCGGGCTATCCACGCCGATGCCGGCCAAGGCCGGCGAGCTGAAGGCGAAGGTGCTCGCCTGCCACGGGGCCGACGACGCCTTCGTCCCGCCGGCCGAGGTGGCGAAGTTCGAGCAGGAGATGCGGGACGCCAAGGCCGACTGGCAGCTCGTCGCGTACGGGAACAGCGTCCACTCGTTCACGAACCCCGGGGCGGACGGCAAGACCGTTCCCGGGGCGATGTACAATGAGGCGGCCGACAAGAGGTCGTGGGCGGCCATGAAGGACTTCTTCGGCGAACTGTTCAAGTAGCGGCGACCATCCTGTTCCGGTGTCGTCGACGCCTGGGCTCAGCACGAGGGGCCCGTCCCTCCGCTTCGGGCCCCTCGTGCCTTCGTTGCCAAACCGGACCCAGGTGGCTCGCGAATCAGTCGCCGTGAATTGCCAGTGGCGCGATCAATAGTTGTCGAACGCGTTCCACAGGTGGTTCTTGTCCGTTGGGTTGCTGTCGTCGATGTACAGGCTGATGCCGGGGCTGCTGGTGGCCTGGATCTGTTTCTGGATCGCGTCGATCTGCCCGCGGTCGACAGCTCGGACGGCGCGGTCGCCGTACAACACGTTGACTCGGCGGTGGTGGGCGACCGTGTAGTCCGGTGACGACAGTGGGATGCCGATGATGTCGGCCGCCACCGCGCGGTTCCGGATGCGGGTGAACCGGACGACCGACCCGACCGCCGGGTACGGGCTCCAGTTCGTCGACGGGCGGACCGTGTACCCGGACCGCATCCAGTTTGCCGCCCCGGCCGCGGGGATCGGGTCGAGCCACCGATTCTCCGGCGTGTCAAACATGAACCGCGGGTCCGTCTGGCTCGGGCAGTAATATGCTTGCGGCGCGGCACGGGTGTACCCGGTCTCCACCAGCAGCCCCATCAGGGTGTACGTCTTGTACCCCGGCGCGACGAGGGCGTACCCGTTCCACGGCTGGCCGGACCAGTAGCCGACCGGCACCTTGTCCTTGTTGTCGTTCGCGTAGCTCTGAAGGGCCATCCCGAGCTGCCGCAAGTTGCTCAGGCACTGGGTGGCCTTGGCCTCCTCGCGGGCCCGACTCATGGCCGGCAACAGAATCGAGATCAACAGGGCGATGATGCCGATTACGACCAGCAGCTCGACGAGGGTGAACCCCCGCGGCCGGCCGGCCGGGGCGCGATCGGTCCGGACGATCGGGTGACGCGTACGCATAGCAAACCTCCGCTCAACGAACGAACAGTGCAAAAATACTTAAAACAACCACCTTTTTCGAAACGCTATCCGTTTGGTGGCGAAGGTGATTGTAGGCGCGTCACGGCCCGCCGGCGGCCGCCATCCGGGCGACCTCGGCCAGGGACAGCGCCCGGTGAAACACTGCTAATTCGTCAATCGCCCCGTCCCAGTACTCGCCGGCGTTAGACACGACCGGCGAGGCACCGTCGTCACCGGTTCGGTACCCGATCGCCAACGACCGGACGACCGGGTCGGCGACGACGGGGCCGGCCGGGCATGAGCCAACCACCCGCCCGTCCAGGTACACGTGGAGGGCGACACCATCGGCAGTGAACGCGACGTGGGCCCACCGGCCAACCGGCAGCGGCACACCCGTCGCCCCCGGTTGGGGGACGCGAACTTCGGTCCCGTCCGCCAGGGTGACGCGGGCGACGAGTTGCCCGGTCGTCGCCTCGTGGCCGAACGAGAACTGGCCGGGCTCGGTCAGCCCGCGGCACTTGGCGATGGCCGCCCACGCCGGCAGCGAGCGGGCGTTCACCCAGGCGGCCACGGTCATCCGGCCGGTGCGGGTGAACGGGTAGTCGGTCACGAGGGCCCGCTGGCGGGCGGGCGCGGCGAATGCCAACGCGCGTTTCCCGGGCAGTCGGCCGTCCGCCCGCGCGGGAAGCGTCGGCCCGCCCAGCACCGCGTCGAACCGGCCGGCGGTAACGGCCGCCTGGTTGGCCACCACGCCCGGGGCGGCGGCCGGGTCATCGAACGTGTAGTAGAGGGCCAGCGACGGGTCTCGCCGGAGTCGCTCGCTGTACGCGCGCCACCGCGCGTACGACGACCCGGACGCGGCCGCCGCCCGCCACGATTCGAACTGGGCCGGGCGGACGAAGGTGTAAGAGTCGCCCGGCACTGCGGCGACCGCCCCGCCGCCGGACACCTCGCGGGCCGACCCGGCCGTCAGGAACGTGGGCGGCCGGGCCGGCCCCGCACCTGCCGGCAACGCCGGCGCCGCCGCCGTCGATGGACGTGTCGTCGCGACCGAGCCGGCCGCTAGCGAAACCTGCCCCGTGAACACTTGAACGCGACTCGCCCCGCCGGCCGCCACGCCGACGCCGAACTCCGTCCCGAAGTCCACCACCTCCGCCGTCGGCGTCCGGACGGTAAACCCGCGGGCGCCCGGCGGCACGTTCGCCGACAGCCGGCCGTCGAATAGCTCGACCCGCCGCTCGGACGCGACGCGGAACCGTGCCGGCCCCTCGGCGACGACGGTCACGCCGTTCGACAGCGCCACCCGCGCGAAGCCGGCCGCCAGGCTCAACGCCTCCTCGGGCAGCGGCCGGCCGAGCGACGGCGCCTCGTCGGGGTCGCCGTCCCACTGGGCGTCGAGGACGGCCGCGAGCACGGCCGGCGGCTCGGCAGGAAGGGCTGG
>JAQGHJ010000863.1 GCA_028288905.1 Phycisphaerales bacterium
CGGCGACGCGTGCGGCGACCGGCCCGAGCTCCGGTCCGGCTTCGGTGCCTGCCGCGTCCCGCCCCGCTGCCTCCGCCGGCCCGCTCTGGCTCGTCCTGATCGGCCACGGCACGTTCGACGGCCGGGAGGCGAAGTTCAACCTCCGCGGGCCGGACGTGTCGGCGGCCGAGCTGGCGGACTGGCTCAAGCCGTGCCGCCGGCCGCTGGCCGTGATCGACTGCGCGTCGGCGAGCGCGCCGTTCCTCAACGCCCTGTCCGGCCCGGGCCGGGTGGTCGTCACCGCCACCGGGAGCGGCGGTGAGAACCAGTTCGCGCACTTCGGGGCGTACCTGTCGGCCGCCGTCGGCGACCCCGCCGCCGACCTGGACAAGGACGGCCAGACGTCGCTGCTGGAGGCGTTCCTGGCCGCGGCGCATGGGACGGAAGCGTTCTACAAGGACGCCGGCCGGCTCGCGACCGAGCACGCCCTGCTCGACGACACCGGCGACCGCCTCGGAACCCCGGCCGGGTGGTTCAAGAACGTCCGCGCGACTAAGTCGGCCAAGAACGGGGCCGAGCCCGACGGCCGCCGGGCCCACCAGTGGCACCTCGTCCCGACCGAGGCCGAGCGGGCCCTGCCGGCCGACGTGCGGGCGAAGCGGGATGCGCTGGAGCTGCGGGTGGCAGCATTGCGAGACCGCAAAGCGGCGATGCCGGATGCGGAGTACTACGGGCAGCTGGACGCGCTGCTGCTGGAACTGGCGAAGGCCTATGGTCCGTAGATCGGCACGATTCGCACCGCGGGCCGTCCCCCCGCGCGGACGATTCGTGCGCGGTGCGGGCCCTACCCCCGGACGCACCGCGGGTCTGGCCCGTGCGACGGCCGCCCGTGGCCCCTACGATACGGGCATGTCCGAGCCGGCCGGTTCTCCTTCATCCGTTCCCGCGTCCGCCCCGCCTCCGTCCAGTCGCGGCCGCTACGTCGCGTACCGAAAAAAGGTCCGCGCCCGATCGGCCAAGAAGGCGAAGGCGGACGCCAACGGTGCCGCCGCCGCCCACAAGCCCGAGCACCGCGGCCGCACGGCAGACGGCGGCAAGTCCACCCACCGCACCCGGCCGTTCGGCACGCTGCTGCGGGCGTTCTGGGGCGAGCTCCGCGGGCACCGCGGCACGCTCGCCGTCGCCCTCGTCACCGCGTCGGCATCCACCCTGCTGTCCCTCGTCCCGCTGTACAGCCCCAAGCTGGTGTTCGACAACGTGCTGGACACGAAGCCGCTGTCGCCAAGGCTCGCCCGCTGGGTGTCGCTGCCGACGGACCCGCGGCGGCTGTTGACCGTCATCGGGCTGACGATGATCGCCGTCACCGTCGCGTCGGTGCTGCTGAGCATGTGGGGCCGGTGGCAGATGACCCGGGTGACCAAGCGGGTGCAGGCGACGTACCGCCGGCGGGTGTTCGAGCACGCGGTCCGGCTGCCGCTGCACCGGGTGTACGAACTCAAGAGCGGCGGGGTCGCCAGCATCCTGCGGGAGGACGCCGGGGGCGTCGGCGAGCTGGTCTTCTCGATGGTCTACAACCCGGCGAAGGCGATCGTGCAGCTCGCCGGGTCGCTGGTCATCCTGTCGTTCGTGAACTGGAGGCTGCTGCTCGGCGGGCTGCTGCTGCTGCCGACCGTGTGGCTGACGCACCGGACCTGGATCGGCCGCATCCGCCCGCTGTTCCGCGACATCCGTAACACGCGGCAGGGGATCGACGCGCACGCGGCCGAGGCGTTCGGCGGGATCCGGGTGGTGCGGGCGTTCGGCCGGCGGCGGGCCGAGGCCGGGCGGTTCGTCGACGACAACCACCTGATGGCCCGCCAGGAGCTTTTCGCCTGGTGGTGGATGCGAGGCGTCGACATCGCTTGGGCGCTGCTGATCCCGCTCGCCAGCGCGCTGCTGCTCTGGTACGGCGGCGGGCAGGTGCTGACGGACAACGCGCGGGTGAAGGCCGGCACGCTCGACCCGCACGCGGCGTTCACGACCGGCGACCTGATCATGTTCCTGAGCTACCTGACCGCCCTGCTCGGCCCGATCGCCGCCCTCGCCGAGAGCGCCACGGGGTGGCAGAACCAGCTCGCTGGGTTCGACCGCACGCTCGACCTGACGGCCGAGCCGGCCGAGATGCCGGCCACGCCCAACTCGGTGAAGGTGTCGAAGGAGACGGTGGCGGGCCGGGTGACGCTGCGGGACGTGTCGTTCGCGTATGCCGCGGAGGACGCGAAGGGCAGCGGCAAGGGTGGCAAGCCCGGCGCGAGCGGCCGCGACGCCGCCGCCGACCGCGGCGACGGTGTCACCTCCGACCTGACCGGGCACGGCGCTCTGGTCCTGCAAGGCGTGAACGTGGACGTGCGGCCCGGGCAGGTGGTCGCCCTGGTCGGCCCCAGCGGGGCCGGCAAAACGACGCTCTGCAACCTCGTCGCCCGCTTCTACGACCCGACGGGCGGGGCCGTCCTGCTCGACGGCCGGGACCTGCGAGATATCGACGCCGACAGCTACCGCCGGCTGCTCGGGATCGTCGAGCAGGACACGTTCCTGTTCGACGGGTCGATCGCGGACAACATCGCGTACGGGGCCCGGGACGCGACGCGGCCTGCGATCGCCGACGCCGCCCGCCGGGCGAACGCGGCCGAGTTCGTCGAGCGGCTGCCGGACGCGTACGACACGCTGATCGGCGAGCGGGGCGTCAAACTCAGCGGCGGTCAACGGCAGCGGCTGACGATCGCGCGGGCCATCTTGGCCGACCCGAAGATCCTGATCCTCGACGAGGCGACGAGCAACCTCGACACCGAGAGCGAGCGGCTGATCCAGGCCAGCCTGGCCGAGCTGATGGCCGGGCGGACGAGCTTCGTCATTGCCCACCGCCTCAGCACGATCCGCCACGCCGACCGCATCCTGGTCCTTGAGGGTGGGCGGGTGGTGGAGGAGGGGACGCACGACGAGCTGATGGCCGGCAGCGGGCGATACCGGCAGATGGTCGACCTGCAGACCCGGCCGCCGGAGGCGGTGCGAGCCCGGTCGGTCGACCCCGCGTCGGGAAATGGTCAGCGGGAATCAGCCAAGGCGTACTCCTAGGTTCGGCCGTGCCGGCCGTCGGGGTATCGCCGCCGCTCGGCTCGCCAATCACAGTTCGACCCATGACTGCCGAACCATTTGAAGAGGTCTTGGGTCGGAAGCCGTTCCAACCGTTCCGGATTGTCATGAGCAGCGGCGAGAGCTGCATCCTCTCCCACCCGGAGATGATCTTCGTGACGGCCATGACGCTGGTGCTCGCGGTCCCCGAGCCGACGCACCCGGAGGGGGAGCGCATTGCGTCCTGTTCGTACCCGCAAATCGCGCACGTCGAGACGTACCGCCCCGTTCGGGCCGCATGAAATTCAGGGAATCAGCGTTCTGCCCGCAGTTCGCCGAGCAGCCCGAGTACCGCGTCCGTGATCTTCACCGACGCGTCCTCCTCCACCCGGTTCGTCCCTAGCCACGCCTCGTACCCGCCCAGCTTGTGCTGTTCCGGCGTCGGCAGGTAGCCGTAGCTGCCGTTGGCAAGCTCGATCGTGAAGGTCGCGGGAAAGGGGCTGCGGGCCTTCAGGTCCAGCCCCGTCTCGGCGAACACCTCGAACGGGATCGCCGTGATCCCGAGGTCGCCAACGCTCACCGCCTGCAGCGGGATCGTTATTTCCTCTGGCCCGTCCGCCAGTGCGAGCGTCCGCCGCGCGTACGCCAGCTCGTTCGGCACCTTCGGCTTCAGTTCGCCGGCCACGATCCGCTTGGCCCGCCCGACCAACTCCGGCGACGGCCGGCGACTCTTCAACGTCAGTTCCCGGGCCGCGATCTTGAGCGGTACCCGGTTGTGGTAGGCGGCCGTCGCGTGGGCGGCGAGCACGGCCTCGGCCAGCTGGTCGGCGACCGCGCGCATCTGGGCGTACGGCACGGGACGGGTCGTCGGCCGGGAGGCCGGCCCCGTCGCGGGGGGCGCGGCCGCGCGCGGGCCCAGCACGTTGATGTTGTTCACGTCCCCGCTCGTAGATCGGAAGAGC
>JAQGHJ010000887.1 GCA_028288905.1 Phycisphaerales bacterium
CGTGCCGGCCGAGATGTCCTTCGGCAGGTCGATCAGGACCGGGCCCGGGCGGCCGGTGGTGGCGATGTGGAACGCCTCGTTGATCACCCGCGGCAGCTCGCGGATGTCCTTCACGAGGTAGTTCCACTTGGTACACGGGCGGGTGATGCCCGTGACGTCCGCCTCTTGGAACGCGTCGTTCCCGATCACCTTCGTCGGCACCTGCCCGCTGAACACGATCATCGGGACCGAGTCCATCTGGGCCGTCGCCAGCGGGGTGACGGTGTTCGTCGCGCCCGGGCCGCTGGTGACGATGCACACGCCGGGCTTGCCGGTCGCCCGGGCGTACCCGTCGGCGCAGTGCCCGGACGCCTGCTCGTGCCGGTTCAGGATGAACTTGGCCGGCGTCTTGTACAGCTCGTCGAACACCGGCAGGATCGCCCCGCCCGGGTACCCGAACATGTACTCGACCTGGTGCGGGCCGATCAGCATCTCGTGCAGGATCTGGGCCCCGGTCTTGCCCTTGTAAGACATCTTCGGGGCGGCGGACGGCGTGGCGGGGGTCTGGGGGGCGGCGGTGGTGGTCGGAGGCATAATGTTCTCGTCGGGGAGAGGCCGAGGCTTTTACGGTTCGGACCGAATCGACGGGCGGCCGCGCGACCCGCTACGCGGGTGGGCCGGCTGCCTTCGTCAATCTTGGTCCGATGGCTCGTACCCTCGTGTCGTCGCCGGCCGTGACGTCATCCGAACGGTCGCGGGCCGACGGCGAAGGGGGCGGGAGGATACCGCCTCCGGGTAGGAGCGCACAACACAAAAGTTCGTAACCGGTGGTACGGTGGCAGACTTGCGAGGTTCCCCGAAGGCGTCGGGAACCGAAAGGTCTCGCAAGTTGTTCGGGTGGGGGTCGGTCGCGGTGCGGGCCCGCCGGGCCGGCGGCTCGAAAACCAGCGGTACCGACCTAGCGTACGGCGACCGTGACCGGCAGGAGCCGAGTAAGTCGAGCGGTGAGGAGGGGCTGAGCCATCACGGGGTCCGAAGAAAGGTCAGCTCGACGCGAGCGGGGTGTCGCGGGGAGCGGGCGAGATGCTATCGGCCGCCTAGGGGAGAGTCAAACACCTTTGCCGTTCATGCCGAGCCCGTCGTCCGCGGCGGCCCGTTTGTAGCAATCCGTAACATCGTGTTGCACCTCCGTCGAAAGTCGGCTTGGGACGGGATCGTCGAGGATGTTTTACCGCAGCCGACCGCCCGCGTCGGCCGTTTTCGCGATTTCGGATGTCGGCTAGACGCGAGGGGGACCATTCTTCGGGTCCGACACGCGTGGTTTTCAACGACTGATCTCTGCGGCCGCTCGGCCCGTCAACGCGGTGAGCACCGCCAGAAGGGCCGCCTCCCGTCATCCTTCGCTCCGCTCGGAGGGTGCGTGCCGACGCGGCCGGGACCGCTCCCCCGTGGCACGGGTTTCCAACCCGTGTTCTTCGTCTTCGTTTCCCAGGCAGGGGTGACGACGGCAGCAGGGGAGTACACGGGTTGGAAACCCGTGCCACGGGGGAGCGGACCCGGCCGACAAGCCCGCTACCGGCTTCGCTCCGGGCCTTCGCTCTGCACGTCCCGCACCTCGACCGGCACCCCGACCGCCACGTCCCGCACCCCGGCCGGCGGGACGCCGAGCGGGGCGAGGTGGCGGCGGACGGCGTCGGCCCCCGCGGACGACTCGGCCGGGGTGTCGAACAGGGTGAACAAGCTCGACCCGCTCCCGCTCATCCGCACCGGCCGCCCGGCCGCCTCCTCGGCCGCCCGCCGCAGGGCGTCGAGGTCGGGCCGGATCGCGAACGCCGCCGGCTCCAAGTCGTTGACGAGCCGCGGCAACAGTTCCACCGCCGGCAGACGCGCCCATGCCGCCCAGTCGGGTTCGTCGCTCAAATCGCCACTTCTCCCGAGGCCCATCGAGTCGAACCCCTTGTAGACCGCCGGCGTCGGCATGTGGATCGACGGCAACACCAGCACCCCCCGCCGGGCGACGGCCGGCGGGGGGGTGGGTACCACCACCTCACCCCGCCCCGTGCAGGCCGCGCTCGGTGCCGCAAGGAAAAACGGGATGTCGCTGCCGAACCGGGCGAGGAAGGCGGACCAGTCCGCCCAGTTGGCCGCCGGCCCGCCTCCCGCCCCCGCCGTGCGGACGCTCGGCGTCAGCCGGACGGCCGCCAGTAGGGCGGCGGCGGCGTCGGAACTGCCGCCGCCTAGCCCCGCCCCGGCCGGGGTGTTCTTGGCCAGTGTCGCCGCGACGGCCGGGAACGACCCGCCGGCCGCCCGGGCCCGCTCGCCCCACGCCGCCAGCACGCGGAACACGAGGTTCCGCTCGTCGGCCGGCAACGCCGGGTCGTCGCACGCCAGCGCCACCGGCGGGGCGTCCGCCGCCGCCACAACCCGCACCGTCAGCCGGTCGGCCAACCCGACCGTGACCATCCACGTCAGCAGCGGGTGGAACCCGTCGGCCCGGGCCGGCCCAACGCGGAGGTGCAGGTTGATCTTCGCCGGACAGTCGACGGTCACGCCGCGGGGCGCGAGCGGGTCGGATGTCGATTGATGCGGGTCGGCAAAAGGCATGGTGCTTACAGTGTGCGGGACCGTTCGACGCTGTCCAAACAAGGCACCCGAAAACCGGGGCAGCGGGACGGAGCGGCTCAAACCCACACCCCTCGTTTAGCGGTCGGACCGAAGGTCCACCCGGACGTCGAGCACCGTCGGAACTCGCGGCAGGGCGGACTTGCGGTCCAGCGGCTAGACGAGGACCCGTAGGTCTTGAACGGATGCTCGCAGGACGGAACGGGACTCGCAGTACCGAACGGGGACTCGGAGGATCAAACCAGGATTCGCGCGGGGTTGGATGATACCGCGTCCGGGTCATGGGCATCGCGAACGGGCGTCGGTAGACTCCGCGCGACATGGACCCGCTCAACCGTGCGGCGGCCGGCGCCGCCCCGTCGTCGTCCCTCCCGTCTGCCGAGTCTCCCGCGCCCGTCGTCCCCCGGCCGCCCCGGGTGGCGCGGTGGTCGTCACTCCTCGTGCTGCTGGGGCTCGTCGCGTTCTTCGCCCCGGTGTATGCCCGGCACGTCCGGCTCAGCGCCGACCCGGGCGTGTTTAACGACGACGCCCGCCAACAGGTCTGGCCGCTGCTCAGGTACTACGACGACCGGCTGTTCCCGACCGACGCGATCGCGGACTACTACCTGGCCTGCCTCCCAGCGGGCTACCGGTGGCTGTACGCCGGGCTGGCCCAGGCGGCCGACCCGCGGGCAGTCAGCAAATGGCTGCCGTACGTGTTGCTGGCGGTCACCGTCTGGTGCGCCGCCCGCGCCGCCCGGCGGCTGCGGGGGCCGGCGGCCGGGTGGGC
>JAQGHJ010000897.1 GCA_028288905.1 Phycisphaerales bacterium
GCCGCTTCGCTTGGCTCGGCGTCATCGGCGTCCGGCGGGTCGCCCGTCGGACGGCGTGCCGGTCGGCCTCGGCGTCACGGGGGTCGAACAGGTAGGCGATCAGGTCCGGCTTGAGGAACGGGCGGAGCACGTCCTGGGCCCTGGGGCCCAGGTAGATCGGCCGCTCGATACCGTGGTGCTCGGTCTTGTGGGTCGCCGGCGTGTAGGTCCAGACGTTCCCGGCCGTGTCCAGGTCGCGGCCCCGCATGACGACGGCCTCGCCCGGCCGCATCCCGGTCACCTCCTGCAGCCGGATCGTGGCAGCCACCTGCCGCGAGACGTGCGGGAGGACGGCGTCGACGAACGCCTGCGGGACCGGCCTCACCGGCTCGCCCTCCCTCGCCGCCGACCGCCCGCGGCGGAGGCCCGACACGGCCTGGAGGGCGTGGTAGACCGTGGCGGGGACCAGTTCGTTCTCGGTGCCCCACTTGAAGTTCCGCCGGACCGTGCCGACGTGCTTGTTGACCGTGCTGCGGCAGAGGCCCCGGCCGACGAAGAGCTCGCGGACTGCCTTGAGGGCGAGCGGCCCGAACGCGCCGACCGGCTCGAGCCCGTAGAGCCGGAGCACCGGGGCCATCGCGTCCCGCACGTTGTGGGCGTGGCTCGTGGCCCGGCCGCCCTTCGTGTACCAGCGTTCGGCCTCCCGCCAGTACGCCTCGAGCAGTTCGGCGACGCTGACCTCGGCCGGGGCGGCCGACGGGGCCGGGGGAAGCCGACGCCCGTTGGCCAACCACTCCTGGACCGACCGGTCGTAGCGGGCGCGGCTCTCGGGGGAGCCGTGCGGGCCGAGGTAGAGGTCGCGGCCGTCGAGCGTGACGACCGCCTTGCCGGTCGGGGCGTGGAGACGGTACGAGGGGACGGTGGGCGTGCGCGGCATGGGGGCAGCTCCGTAACCGAACCGATCGCGCCGGTAAGTTACCGGCGATCGGAGGGTTTCAGAGCCGCTCTGCCCGACGCGGGCAGGTACGCTACATCAAGCGTCGGCGTGACTTACTGCAATGGGCCCGAGTGGATTCGAACCACCGACCTCGTCCTTATCAGGGCAGGCCAGATCTAATCGCTAGTGTCCTATCTGCTAAACAAGCCAAAGTTTACGCGCCTTTATGCCTGACCTGAATCCCCCGCTTCTATGACCATTCCGACCTTATTCGGGTCAGTCGAGGAAGGAAGAGGTACTTACCGCCGTGTGCGGGTATCCGCATTTTGTAACAGAAGGCCTCCTCGTCTGATGCGGTTGCGACACCCATCTCACGGGGGAGGCCATGACGTTCGACGATTACCTGCTGCACCCGTCCTACCTCGTCAACACGGAGTACGAAGCGCTGCATCTGGATCGGCTCCGCCGCCGCGGCCCCGCGCCGGCCCTGCGCGACAGCGAGGTGCTGACGATGGAGCTGGCCGGGGAGTTCCTCGGGCTCGACACGGACAAGGCGATCTACCGGTTCTTCCGCCGGTACCACCGGGCCGAGTTCCCGGCCCTAGCCCGGGTCCACCGGACGACGTTCGCCCGCCGGGCGGTCGGCCTGTGGCGGGTCGCCCAGTTGCTGCACGAGCGGCTGGTCGGGCTCCTGCCCCTGCGGTACGCGGTGTCGGGCGAGCCGCACTGGCTGGTCGACTCGTTCCCGCTACACGTGTGCCGGTACGCCCGGGCCAAGGGGTCCAAGCTGTTCAAGGGCAACGCCGCGTACGGGCACGACCATGTCGTTCGCAACACGTTCTTCGGCTTCCGCGTACACGTGCGGTGCTCCGACTGCGGGCCGGTCGCGCAGGTCGAGCTGACCCCGGCCGACGTGTCGGATCCGGCGGCCGCCGCGGCGCTCGTGCCGCCCGGCGGTGGGGTCGGCAACGGGGACCGGGCGTACTGGGGGCCGGACCGACAGGCCGAGCTGGCCCGGGCCGGCCTGCTGCCACTCGCCCCGTACAGGAACAAGCGGAAGGACCCGGCCCCGCAGCGGTCCAAGCTCCTGACTCGGTTCCGCCGCACGATCGAGACCATGATCGGTCAGTTCGCCGAGCGGTTCCGGGCCAAGCGGACGTGGGCCCGCGACCTCTGGCACCTGTGCCACCGGCTCGGAAGCAAGGTCCTCAGCCACACCGCCGCCATGGTCCTCAACCACCACGCTGACAATCCGCCCCTCCAATTCGACCTCCTGATCACCGAGTTAACCCGCACATGGCGCTACTTATGAAGCCCCAAAAACTCCGCAAAGTCTGGCAAAAAACTTTAACTTATACGGATCATACCTGACTCGTGCGCGCCTGAGATTCGCGCGATCGCCCGTGACTCGGCATGCTGGGCGGGATGAAGCTCGCCCTGCGCCAGCCCGGCGACCTCGATCGCCTTCGCGGCCTCGCGGCCGCCGAACGGCAGGCCCTCCAGCGAGACCGCTACCGGGCGGTCCTGCTGGTGGCCGAGGAACAGCTTGAGGGGGACGAGGCCGCCCGGCGGCTCGGCCGCTCGCCCCGGTTCGTGGACGAGTGGGCGGGCCGCTACCGCCGCGGCGGGCTCGACGGGCTCGTGCCCCGCAAGCCGTCCGGGGCCGCCCCCAAGCTGACGCCGGAGCAGGAGGCCAAGCTCAAGGCCCGGCTCGACGCCGGCCCGCTCCCGGCCGACGGGGTCTGCGCGCTCCGCGGGAAGGACGTGGTCCGCATCCTGGAGGCCGATTTCGGGGTGCGGCACACGATCGGCAGCGTGTACAGCGTGCTGCACTGGATCGGCTACTCGTGCCTCGCGCCCCGGCCCCGGCACGAGAAGAACGACCCGGCGGCGGCCGGGGCGTTCCGGCGGGAGGCCCCCTTTTTGTCCGGGCCGTGAGCGACGCGATCGCCCCGCACGGCGGGAAGGCCCGGGTGTTCTTCATGGACGAGGCGAGGTGCGGCCGGCAGGGGACGCTGACGCGGGTGTGGGCCCGGACCGGGTCGCGCCCGACGGCCGTGAAGCAGTCCCGTTACGAGTGGGTGTACCTGTACGCGGACGTCGAGCCGGCGACGGGCGAGTCGGTCGCGCTGCTGGCCCCGAACGTGAACACCGGGACGCTCAACGTGTTCCCGGGGATGCTGGCCGACGCGGTGAAGCCGGACGAGCACGTCGTGCTGGTCATGGACTAAGCCGGCTGGCACCGGAGCAAGGCGTTGCGGCTGCCGGACTGCGTGACGGTCCTGCTGCTGCCGCCGCACCCGCCCGAGCTCAACCCGGTCGAGAACCTGTGGCACCACCTGCGGTCGCACTACCTGAGCAACCGCGCGTACGACGACTACGACCACCTGCTCGATGCCGGGACCGAGGCGTGGCGAAAGCTGACCCCCGACGTGCTCAAGTCCGTCTGTGCCTGCCCGTACCTCGAGCGCGCGGGTCAGCTATGAT
>JAQGHJ010000899.1 GCA_028288905.1 Phycisphaerales bacterium
CGAAGTCGGTTTTCCGGGGTCTGCCCAGCGGCGGCCCGCGGGTAAAACGACCTGCGGCCGGGAGGGTCGATGGCGGATGAACCGCAGTCCCCGGCAAGCGAAACGCCCGGCGAACCGACGCGCCGGCCGGCTGATTCGAATGAAACGGCGTCCTGGCACCGGATGGCCGGCGTGGGCGTCGAGTTCGTGACGGCCTTCGGCGCGTTCGCGGCGGTCGGGTGGTGGGCGGACGGCAAGTTCGGCACGACACCCTGGCTGCTGATCGCCGGGTGCGGGTTCGGGTTCGCCGTCGGGCTCTGGAGCCTGGTGCGGGCGGCCCAGCGGATGATGAAGTAAGCGAATGAAGCGGTAGGTGGGACGGCCGGGCACGCGGGTAAGTGATAGGCGAACGATCCGGTGGCAAACGAGCGATGTCTAACGCGGCCCGCCTTTTCGCCTTCGTGACCGAGCCGGGGTCGGCCGCCCTGCCGCCGCGGACCGCCAGTCGGCTGGTCGTGGCGGTAGCCGCGGGGCTGGCCGTCGCCATCGGGTCGCTGGCCGCCCTGCTGGTGCTGGTCGGCCGGACCGACTGGTGGCGCGGGCTGCTGGCGGCAAGCGTGGCGTCGGCTTTGGCATCGGCGTTGTCGCTGCCGCCGCTCGCCTGGGGCGTCCGCCGGAGCGTGAACGCCGCGGTGGCCGGCTACTTCGCGGCCGCCGGAATCCGGCTGGCCGTCAGCCTCGGCGCGTGCCTGCTGGCCGTGAAGGCCGGCGGGTACCCCGAGGCCCCGACGCTGCTGCTGATGGCCGCGATCTACGCGGTCGTGCTGGCGGCCGAGGCGGTCACGCTCGCCTTCGCCGCGTGGTCGGCCGGGTCGGGTGCGACGCCTGCGGCGACGAAGAAAACCAATTGAGGCGGTTGGCGGCGGCGACCTCAAGCCCCGTGGCACGGGTTTGCATCCCGTGATCGTCCGGCCCCACTCACCGGTGCGGAAAACGAGCAGACGCACGGGTTGCAAACCCGTGCCACGACGGACATCGACGCTGCTTTTCACTCGCCGATCGTCTCGTTGTCGACAGGACCCCGAGCCATGACCGCAACTCCACTGGCCACGCTCCTTCCCCTGGCCGCGGAAGAAAGCCCGCTGCACCACGTGGTGGACCGCCCGCTGTTCGGCGGGCACCTGACGTCGTCCACGCTCATCACGAACCACATGTTCATGCTGGCCCTGACGGCCGGCCTGATGCTGCTGATCTTCCCCCGCATCACCCGCCGGTACCGGTCGGGCGAACTGGTCCCGACCGGCACGCGGAACTTCTTCGAAGCGTTGATGATCTACGTCCGGGACGACGTCGCCCGCCCGGTGCTGGCCGAGCACACGGACCGGTACGTGCCGTACCTGTGGACGCTGTTCTTCTTCATCCTGTTCAACAACCTGATCGGGCTGCTGCCGCTGGAGACGATCACGAGCGTCGGCGGGTGGCACGGCATCGGCGGGTCCGCGACCGGCAACATCTACGTGACGGCCGCCCTGGCCCTGGTGTCGTTCGTCGTCACGCAGGTGAGCGGCGTCCGGGCGAACGGGCTGGCGAACTACCTGAAGCACTTCACGGCCGGGGCACCGTGGTACATGTGGCTGATCCTGATCCCCGTCGAGATCATGGGGATGTTCATCAAGCCGTTCGCCCTGGCGATCCGGCTGTTCGCGAACATGGTGGCCGGGCACGTGCTGCTGGCCGTGCTGATCGGGTTCGTGGGGCTGGCGTACGCCAAGCTCGGGGCCGGGGCAGCCGTCGGGATCGGCATCGTGTCGGTCCTCGGGGCAGTCGCGATCATGTGCCTCGAAGTGTTCGTCGCGTTCCTGCAGGCGTACCTGTTCACGTTCCTGACCGCCCTGTTCATCGGGCAGCTGATCGTGCACGAGCACGTCGACGACCACGAGGCCCACGAGCACGACCACCACGGCAAGGACGACATGAGCCTCAGGGCCGGCGACATGGTCGACCACTCGATCCCGGACGCGGCCAAGCAGGCCGGGACGCACATGGCGGGGTGAGCGAGTAGGCAGTACGCGGTAGGCGGTAAAGAACAGATCTGAGTAGGGCGCGGCGGGACGGTCGGAGGATCGAGTGAGGCGAGTGCTTCATCCTTCCGCTTCGTCCCTCGCCCTTGGGTGTTAGTATCGACAGACCGGCCCCCGACTGCGGGGCCGACGGCGTGCGGGCCGGCCGGCGTCTGACAACGCGGCCCACGGTAACGAAGAAGGATGGATCGAGTCATGAAGAAGATCTTCGCTCTCGTCGCGCTGGCCCTGCTGGCCCTCCCGGCGTTCGCCCAAGCAGCCGACGCCGGCGCTGGTGCCGCCGGGTCGTCCACGTCGGTCGTGGACAACCACCCGGGCGTATCGACCGGCACCGGGCTGGGCGTCGGCGGGGCCGCCATCGGTGCCGGCCTGGTCATCCTCGGTGCCGGGCTCGGCATCGGCCGCATCGGCGGGTCGGCCACCGAGGCGATCGCCCGGCAGCCCGAGGCCGGCCCCCGCATCTTCACCACGATGATCATCGCGGCCGCCCTGATCGAGGGGGCCACGCTGTTCGCCCTGGTGATCTGCCTGATCCGTAATCTCTCCCTGACCTGATTCGCCGTTCGACCGCCGGCCCGCCGCGACTGCGCCGGCGAGCCGGTGATCGGACCACCCCGCCCGCGCCCGGCGAACAGTCGGCCGGTCGGCATAAAGATGGGTAGCCCCGGACCGCCCCGCCCTCCGGCGGCCCGGAGTCGCCCGCCCGTACGGAGCCGCCCTATGACTGCCCTGCCGCTTCCCGTTGACACGCGCCCGGCCCGCCGCCGGGCCGGGCTCGCAGCCTTGGCCGCCTTGCTGCTCGCCGTCTTGGCGTTCGCGGCCCGCCCGGCCGTTGCTGCCGAGACGCACGCCGCCGCCACCGCAGAGCACGCCGAGTCGGACCCGCAGCTGATCCCGGAGCCTCGGGCCCCGCAGATCATCACCACGCTGACCACGCTGGTGATCTTCCTCGGGCTCGTCGCGATCCTGGGCAAGTACGCCTGGGGCCCGATCGTCGGCGGGCTCAAGGCCCGGGAGGACAAGATCCGCCGGGACATCCGTGACGCCGAGGAGGCCCGGGCCCGGGCCGAGGCGACGCTCAAGCAGTACCACGCCCAGCTCGAGACGGCTCAGCAGCAGGTCCGCGACCTGCTGACGAAGGCGTCGGCCGACGCCCAGCAGCTCGCCACCAGCATCCGGGCCAACGCCCAGCAGGAGGCTGAGGAGGCCAAGGAGCGGGCGACGAAGGACATCGAGGCCGCCAAGAACCAGGCCGTCGCCGAGATCTACGACCAGGCGGCCGTGCTCGGCACGACGATCGCCGAGAAGATCCTCCGCCGGAACCTGAACGCCGACGACCAGCGGGACTTGGTGCGAAGCAGCTTGGAGCAGGTCAAGTCGGTCAACGCGAACTGAGAAATTGCAGATTGCAGATTTCGGATTGCAGGTTGAAAAGGCGGAGGCGGAAGCCCGTCCCCGATCTGATCTGGCGTCCGCGGTCCTTCAATCTGAAATCGGCAATCTGAAATCTGCAATACTCCCCATGCCCCACTCCTCCCCCATCTCGACAACGGCCGCGGTGTACGCCAAGTCCCTGCTGGAGTTGGCGGGCGAGCAGCAGCAGGCGTGGGAGGTGGCCGGCGAGCTGTCCCAGCTCGTCGAGCTGTTGGACGCCGACCCGGCCGTCGAGCGGTACCTGGCCAACCCCGCCGTCGGTGACAAGGACCGCGAGCAGCTCTTGTCCCGGGCGCTGGAGGGCAAGGTCAGCCACCTCGTGTGGAACTTCGTTCGCGTGCTGAACGCCAAGGGCCGGCTGAACCTGCTGCGGGAGATCCAGCGCTCGTACGCCGAGCAGATCGACGAGCGGTTCGGCAAGGTCGAGGTGGACGTGACCGTCGCCCAGCGGCTGAACGACGACGAGCTGGAGGACGTCCGCCGGGCCGTCGGCGAGGCCCTGAAGCGGGACGCCGTCGTGCACCAGTACGTGGACGAGTCGATCATCGGCGGGCTGGTGCTTCGCGTGCAGGACAAGTTGATCGACACGAGCGTGCGGGCCCAACTCGCCGCGATGAAGCAGCAGATGCTGGCGGCTCGGCCGAAGACGGCCGCGACGTTTTGAGGTGTCCGCCTGAGGTCGCCGCGGCGGCGGCGAGCGCCGATTGTGGAAGGTTCGTTGTCGAGGGGAGCGGGATTGAACCCGCCCCCGCGACAGTCTCGACGCCCTACAATCGACCTTCCACCATCGACAATCAACATTCGACCTTCGTCCCCCGGGACGACCGATCGCGGAGTTCGAACATGGCTATCAACGTTGCGGAAATCACGAGCATCCTGAAGCAGGAGATCTCGAACTTCGAGCGGTCCGCCTCCGTCAGCGAGGTCGGGACGGTGATCGAGGTCGGGGACGGCATCGCCCGGGTGTACGGGCTCGGCGGCGCGATGGCCGGCGAGCTGCTGGAGTTCGAGAACGGCACGATGGGCCAGGTGTTCAACCTGGAGGAAGAGAGCATCGGGGCCGTCATCTTCGGAGACTACCTGAAGATCAAGGAGGGCGACACGGTCAAGGCGACCGGCCGGCTGCTCGAGGTCCCGGTCGGGGACGCTGTGATCGGCCGGGTGGTGAACCCGCTCGGGCAGCCGATCGACGGCGGGCCGGCGATCCCGTCGACCGAGGTCCGTAAGATGGACATCGTCGCCCCGGGCATCGCCGCCCGGCAGCCGGTGACCGAGCCGCTCCAGACCGGGATCAAGGCGATCGACTCGATGATCCCGATCGGCCGCGGGCAGCGGGAGCTGATCATCGGCGACCGCAAGACCGGTAAGACGGCGATCGCGATCGACGCGATCATCAATCAGAAGGGCAAGGGGGTGAAGTGCTTCTACGTGGCCGTCGGCCAGAAGGAGAGCACGGTCGCCGCCATCGTCGAGGTCCTTCGGGCGAACGGGGCGATGGAGTACACGACGGTCGTCGTCGCCAGCGCCAGCGACCCGGCCCCGCTCCAGTACATCGCCCCGTACGCCGGCACCGCAATGGCCGAGTACTTCATGTGGAAGGGCGAGGCCACCCTGTGCGTGTACGACGACCTGACGAAGCAGGCCGCCGCCTACCGCCAGCTGTCGCTGCTGCTCCGCCGCCCGCCGGGCCGCGAGGCGTACCCGGGCGACGTCTTCTACTTGCACTCCCGCCTGCTGGAGCGGGCCGTCAAGCTGAGCGCCGAGAACGGCGGCGGCTCGCTCACCGCCCTGCCGATCATCGAGACGCAGGAGGGCGAGGTGTCGGCGTACATCCCGACGAACGTCATCAGCATCACCGACGGGCAGATCTACCTCGAGCCCGACCTGTTCTTCGCCGGCGTCCGCCCGGCCGTGAACGTCGGCATCAGCGTCAGCCGCGTCGGCGGTAACGCCCAGACGAAGGCGATGAAGAAGATCGCCGGGTCGCTGAAGCTCGACCTGGCCGCCTACCGCGAACTGGAGGCCTTCGCCCAGCTCGGCACGGAGCTGGACAAGGCGACCCAGCGGCAGCTGGACCGCGGGGCCCGGCTGGTCGAGCTGCTCAAGCAGCCGCAGTTCAAGCCGCTGCCGGTCGAGCAAGAGGTGATGGCGATCTACGCCGGCACCCAAGGGTACCTCGACGACGTCCCGGTGAACCGGGTGCAGGAGTTCCAGAACGGCCTGCTCCAGTACGTCGACGCCAGCCACGCCGGCCTCCGGGAGGCGCTGGCGGCCAAGAAGGAGCTGAACGGCGAGATCGAGGGCATGCTCAAGCAGGCCCTGAACGACTTCAAGTCGTCGGTCTGGAAGAAGTGACCCGACGCGCGCCGCCCTTGCCGGGCGGTCGCCGGAGGCTTGCGGACAACGAACGGGCGGGCCGGG
>JAQGHJ010000172.1 GCA_028288905.1 Phycisphaerales bacterium
CGCCGCTCACGGCCACCGTGACGGTGACCGGCGGGACCGTGTCGCCCCCGCCCGTGAGCCCGCCGCCGGTGTCCCCGCCGGCGGGCGCCGTCACCCTCGCCGCCGCGGCCGACGCGACGGTGCGGGACGGGTCGTACGCCGCCCAGAACTTCGGGTCGGCCGCCGACCTGTGGGTGAAGAACGTCGGGACCGCGGTCGGGTACAACCGGAGCGCGGTGCTGAGCTTCGACACGTCGTCCGCGTCGTCGGTCGGGTCGGCCACGCTCCGGCTGTGGGGCAAGGTCGATCGGGCGGCCGGGCCGGCGATCACGGTGGCCGTCTACGGGTCGGCCAACACGGGCTGGACCGAGTCTGGCGTCACCTGGGCGAACCAGCCGGCGACGGTCGGGTCCGCGCTCGGGACGCTCTCCGTGGCCAGCACGACCGGCGGGTGGTACGAGGTCGACCTGACCGCGTACGTGAACGCCGAGCGGGAGGCCGGGCGGTCGAAGCTGACGGTCGTGCTCAAGGCGCCGAACAACGTCGACCAAGGCGCGGTGTTCGCCAGCGGCGAGGCGGCCGCGAACGGGCCGCAGCTCGTGCTGACCCCTTCGGACAGCGGGCCGACGTCGCCGCCGCCGCCGGTTAGCCCTCCCCCCGCGTCGCCGCCGCCGGCTTCGCCGCCCCCGGTGTCGCCACCGCCGCCGACGTTCGGGGTCACCAACCTGGTGCTGGTGAACGCCGCGACGGACCAGGACCTGGGCCCGATCACGGACGGGATGACGATCAATTACGCCGACGGGGCGCAGTACAGCGTCCGTGCGGTGATCGCCGGGGACACGAAAAGCGTCGTGTTTAATCTGGACGCTGCGCTGCTCCGGATCGAGAGCTCGGCCCCGTTCACGATCGCCGGGGACGAGGGGGCGACGCCCGGGTCGGACGTGGCCGATTACCTGCCGTGGACGGTGTCGGATGGGCCGCACGCCTTGCACGTCGTCGGGTACGACCAGTTGAACGGGGTGGGGACGGCGGGATCGGTGGTGGACCTGACGGTGAACGTCACCGGCGTGTCGCCGGTGTCGCCGCCGCCGGTCAGCCCGCCCCCCGCGTCTCCGCCGCCGCCGGTGTCGCCTCCCCCGGTGTCGCCGCCGCCGCCCGTGTCCCCCCCGGCAGTGACGCCGTCCGGCACGTTCGCGGGCGTCAGCCTCGGGGCGGGGGCGTCCGGGGCGACCGGTTCGGGCGGGGCGAACACTTGGGTGGTTCAAGGCACGGGCGCCGGCATCGCCGGGACGGCCGACGCCTTCCACTTCGCCCGGCAAAGCCGGAGCGGGAATTTCGACCTGTCGGCCAAGCTGGCCAGCCTGACCGGCGGGTCGGCCGGCATCGTCGCCCGCAATGGCACGCTCGCCCCGAGCAGTGAGGTGGCCGTCCAGTTTTCCGGCGGCACGGTCAGTCTGGCCGTCCGGGACGGGTACGGCAAGGCGGTCACGGTCAGCCAGAAGGGCACCGGGACGGCCGGCAGCGTGTGGCTGCGGCTCAAGCGGGCCGGGAACACGTACAGCGCGTTCTTCTCCGCCGACGGGACGACGTGGACTGCGGCTGGCAGCGTGACGGTGGGGTCGATCCCGACCGCCGCCGACCTCGGGTTCTTCGTCGCGGGCAGCGCCGCGACGGCCCGTTTCGAGAGCGTCAGCGGGTGACCGGTTCGCCGGGCACGCCACAAAGGGCTTGACGTGACGCGGGCCCCGACCGATTGGTCGGGGCCCGCGTCGTTCGTGAGGGACGACGGGTGGGGCGCTGTCCCGTCGCTTTCTCGCGTGCGTCCGCCCGCCGCCCGCCCTAAAATCTCCCTACCTATGGCAAAGGCCCGCACCACGTTCCTGTGCAACCACTGCGGCTCGGTCCACCCGAAGTGGATGGGCAAGTGCCCGGACTGTGGGACGTGGGACGCGCTGGAGGAGTACAAGGCCCCGACCGAGGACGCCCACGCGGCCAAGCGGGGCCCCCGCGGGCTCGTCGGCCAGACCGGCGACGTCGCCACGGCCGCCGAGCCGCTGACGCTCGCCCAGATCGACGAGGCCGACTCCCCCCGGCACCCGACCGGCATCGGCGAGTTCGACCGCGTGCTCGGCGGCGGCATCGTCCCCGGCTCCGCCGTCCTCGTCGGCGGAGAGCCGGGCATCGGGAAGTCGACGTTGCTGCTCCAGGTGGCGCAGGCCCTGGCCGGGGCGAACCCGGCGATCGCAGATGGCGGATTTCAGATTTCAGAATTGAAAGGCAAGGCGAAGGCGGGCCGGCCGGTACAGGACGGTCCGCCGTCCTCCGCCCCTTCTGCAATCCGCAACCCGAAATCTGAAATCGGCAATCCTCTCAAGGTTCTCTACGTGACGAGCGAGGAGTCCGCCCGGCAGACGAAGCTCCGGGCCGGGCGGCTCGGGGTGTCGACGGGCGGGCTGCTCGTGCTGGCCGAGACGAACGTCGAGCGGATCGTCAACCAGGTCCACAAGGTCAAGCCGGACGTGCTCGTCGTCGACTCGATCCAGATGATTTACAAGCCGGACGTGCCGGCCGCCCCGGGGTCGGTCACCCAGCTTCGCGACTGCTGCATGGACCTGGTCTACCTGGCGAAGCTGACCGGGACGGCCGTCATCTTCGTCGGGCACGTGACGAAGGCCGGCACGCTGGCCGGGCCGAAGATCATCGAGCACATCGTCGACACGGTCGTGTACTTCGAGGGGGACCGGTTCCACGCCCACCGGGTCGTGCGGTGCGTGAAGAACCGGTTCGGGTCGACGCAGGAGGTCGGGCTGTTCGAGATGACCGGCGGCGGGCTCAAGGAGGTGACCGACCCGGGCAACCTGTTCCTGGAGCAGTACGGCCCGGCCGGCCCGCCGAGCGGAACCGTCGTGACGGCCGCCATGCAGGGCAGCCGGACGCTGCTCGTCGAGGTCCAGGCCCTGACGGCGTCGAGCGTGATCGGGGCGGCCAAGCGGAAGGTGAGCGGGGTGTCCGCCGACCGGGTGGCGATGATCATCGCCGTTCTGGAGAAACGGGCCGACCTTCGGCTAGCGGCGGACGACGTGTTCGTGAACGTGGCCGGGGGGGTGAAGATCGCCGAGCCGTCGGCCGACCTGGCGATCGCGCTGGCGATCGCCAGCGCGCACATGAACCGCCCGCTCCCGCCGGGCGCGCTGGTCGTCGGCGAGCTCGGGCTCGGCGGGGAGGTGCGGATGGTCCCGCAGTTGGAGGGCCGCCTGCGCGAGGCCGCCCGGCTCGGCATCACCCACGCCGTCGTCCCCGCCGCCGGCGGCGGGAACGACCTGCCGAAGCTCGGCGGCATGGCCGTCCACGCCGTCCGCCGCCTGGGTCAGGCGCTGGCCGACCTGTGAACACGTGGCAAGGACGAAGCCCGAATGACGAAACGGGGAAGGGCACTGGCATCGGCCCTTCCCCGTTTCGTCATTCGGGCTTCGTCCTTCAGCCTCGCGGGCCGTCACACCCACTGTGCCCGGAATACCTGCAGCGCCGCCAGGTCGTCCGGGTGGAAGCAGGCGGCACAGGCGGTGCCCCGGCCGCCCATCAGCTCGTTGAAGAACGCGGCCGCGTCGTCGGCCACCTGGCCCGGCGGGCGGCCCTGGCGGA
>JAQGHJ010000931.1 GCA_028288905.1 Phycisphaerales bacterium
GCAGCCCGACCCCGGACAGGAACAGCGACGACTCGCTGACGATGCCCATCCGCCGCCCGGTCACCTGCGCGTCGTACGTCGCCTTGTTCTCCGGGGACAGCTCCTCCGGCGCGATCGGCTGCCCGGCCTTGGGGTGCGGAGCCGACCAGACGAACCCGGTGCCGGTGATCGGCGGGTAGACGTCCGTCCGCCCGAGCAGGTGCCGGCCGTACCCCTGGCCCATGAACATGAATAGCAGCCCGACGCCGACGGCCAACAGGACGTCGAGGAAGTCGCCGGGCGCCGCGGCCACGTCGCGGTCGACGCGGTAGCGGGGCGGCGGTACCTCGGGTGCGGGGCCGTCGTCCGCGGGAGCGGTGGCGGCGTTCGGGTCCCCTGCCGGCGGACGGGCGGAACTAGAGAGGCGGGGGAGTTTGGAGAGGTCCATGGGCGTCCGCCTGAGATCTCGACCGGCCGGCGACGGGGGCCGCGCGGCCGCATCCCTGTGGCATGGGCGTCCCGCCCATGCTGACGTAGGGGCTCGGAGGGCGCCCGTGCTTCCGGTCCTTCCCGCGTAGGCCGGCCGGAGCATGGGCGGGACGCCCATGCCACGGGGAGGCGGCCTCCCCGCCTTGACCCGCTTGCCGTCGACCGCAGAATGTACCGTCCGGCACCGCTGCCAACCATCCATCCTCCCACCCGCCCCGACCCACCCATGCCTGACGTCTCCGCCGAACTCGACGACCTGACCCGCCAAGCCGACGCCGACCTGGCGGCCGTGAACTCGCCGGCGGCGCTCGAGCAGTTCCGGATCAAGTACCTCGGGTCCAAGGGGCTGCTGAAGGCGAAGATGGCCCTGATCGGCCAGGCCCCGCCGGACCAGAAGAAGGTCGTCGGCCAGCGGCTGAACGAGGTCAAGCAGCACGTGACGGCCGCGTTCGACGCCAAGCAGGAAGCGCTGGCCGACCTCGTCGGCGAGGACGGCGTCGACGTGACCGAGCCCGGCGTCCGCCCGGCCGTCGGGAACCGGCACATCCTCATGAAGGTGGTCGACGAGCTGACCGACCTGTTCGGCCGGATGGGCTTCAGCGTCGCGTCCGGCCCCGAGGTCGAGGACGAGTTCCACAACTTCGTCGCCCTGAACATCCCCGAGAGCCACCCGGCCCGGGACCCGCTGGACAACTTCTACTTGGAGAAGAGGGCGGAGGGTGGAGGGCAGAAGGTAGGACATGCGTCGGCCGCCGCAGGCAACGCGGCACCCAGCACTCAGCACTCAGCACTTCGTCTGCTCCGCACCCAGACGAGCACCGTGCAGGTCCGGGTGATGGAGACGCACAAGCCGCCGATCCGGGTGGTGATCCCGGGGCGGGTGTACCGGCCGGACACGGTCGACGCGACGCACCTGTTCATGTTCCACCAGCTCGAGGCCCTCGTCGTCGACGCGGACGTGACGATGGTCGACCTCAAGAGCACCGTCATGCAGTTCGTGAAGGCGTACTTCGGGCCGGACACGAAGGTGCGGTTCCGCCCGAGCTTCTTCCCGTTCACCGAGCCGTCGGCCGAGGTGGACGTGTGGTTCGAGGACAAGGGGCGGTGGGTCGAGCTCGGCGGGTGCGGGATGGTCCACCCGAACGTGCTGACGACCTGCGGCGTCGACCCCGAGGTCTACTCGGGCTGGGCGTTCGGGTTCGGCATCGAGCGGATCGCGATGCGGAAGTACGGCATCACCGACATCCGCAGCTTCGTCGAGAACGACGTGCGGTTCCTTCGGCAGTTCTGACGGAAGCCGCCGGCCCGCTCGGAAGGCAGGCACCGAACCGGGCGCGGGACGCGTTCGCGACCTTACCTCGTCCTGCCGCCGGCCGCCTGATATAAGGTTCCGGCACCGCGCGAGGCGAACCTTTATGACCACGACGACCGTCCCCGAGGCCGGGGTGGACCCTGTGCCGTACGCCGATGTCGCGCCTGCCGCGTCCGCGGCGGTGGCCGACGTCCCGCCGCCGCTGGCCGCCCCGGTCAAGCCTGCCCGGCTCCTCTCGCTCGACGCGTTCCGCGGGCTGACGATCGGGGCGATGACGCTGGCGAACAACCCCGGCAGTTGGGGCCACATCTACGCCCCACTGGAGCACGCCGATTGGCACGGGTGGACGCCTACCGACCTGATTTTCCCGTTCTTCCTGTTCATCGTCGGGGTGGCGATCCCGTTCTCGTTCGGGGCCCGGGCGGCCCGCGGGGCGACGCGGGGGGAACTGGCGGCCGGCGTCGTCGTGCGGGCGGTGTCGCTCGTCTTCCTCGGCATGCTGCTGTACAGCGTGCCCACCCGGCTGCCGGGCGAGCTGCCGCCGGGGCACGCCGGGCTCCGCGCGCTGCAGATCCTCGCTCTGGGGTTCCCGGCCGTCGGGTTCGTGCTGCTGCTGTGGCCCTGGCGGACCAGCCGTAACGCGGCCGGGGCGACGGCCGGCGTCGTCCTCGCCTGGGTCGCGCTGTACTTCGCGGTCGGCTGGGCCGTCGGGTCCGCACGGGAATCGCTGCCGAAGGGGTACGATTTCGGAACCGGGCTGCTCAACCCGTTCGACTTTAGCGACCCGGACAAGCCGCGGGGCATGCGGTTCCCCGGCGTCCTCCAACGGATCGGGGCGTGCTACCTCGTCGTCGGGCTGCTCGCCCTCGTCCGGGTCCGCGGCGTGGCGGTCGTCGCGGCCGTCGCGTGCTGCGCCGGCTACCTCGCCCTGATGATGACGGCCAGCCTGCCGCTGGAGCCGCTGAAGGGCGACCGGTCGGCGTGGTCGGTCCCGGGGTCGTTCGCGGAGAAGACCAACCTGGCCCGCGCCGTCGACCTCAACGTGCTCGGGCCACACGTATACGGCGAGTACCCGGACCCCGAGGGCCTGCTCTCGACCCTGCCGGCGATCGCGACCGCGCTGATCGGGCTGATGGCCGGGCGGTGGCTCAAGCGGGACGACCGCCCGCCAATCGACCGAGCCGCGGGGCTGCTCGTCGCCGGCGTGGGGATGGCGATTGCCGGCGCGCTCCTGGGGTACTGGACCGCGCCGGTCAACAAGAAGATCTGGACGCCGGCGTTCGCCGTCTTCACGCCCGGGCTCGGGTGCTTGGCGCTGGGCGCGATGTACTACCTGATCGACGTCCGCGGCCGGCGGGCCTGGGCGTGGCCGCTCGTCGTGCTCGGGACGAACGCCATCCTCGTGTTCCTGCTCAGCGGCGTAGTCGGCCGGACGATGGGTATGACGTACGTGCCGTCGACGTGGCTCGCGCCGAAGGAGGTCGTAGCGGCGCCCGATTCGGCCGCGATCGCTCCTGCCGTAACCGCCGCCACCGCGCCCCCGCCGGCATACGTTGGCGTCCGTCCCGCGTTCGCCGGGTGGACGACTTACCTCCAGCACCGCATCACGCCGCCCCAGTGGCGGTCGGCCGAGGCCGTGTCGCTCGCGTACGCGATCGGCTTCCTCCTGGTCATCTGGCTGGTGATGGCGGTCCTCTACAAGCTGCGGTGGTTCGTGAAGGTGTGAGCACGGCGCGGGGGCTGGCCGCACGGCGACTTCTTCTTGCCCCTCTTTTGGTAGTCCAGTAGAGGGTTGGGTGAGGGTTCGCGCGGCGGCGACTCGGCCTTACTGCCCACTTCCACGGCGCGGTAGGACCCGCACCCTAACCCACTCCGGCATACCGGCAGAAGGGACCGAAGGCGGGCACCCATCCAGGCTCTAATGCCACGTTGAAATCGTCCACTGTGTATCTTTGAAACTCAGTCTCAACACTCTATACTCTCGCTCGTACTGAGGGGTGGCCCGGCACTCGCGTTGCCCGGCCGCCCCGTTTCGAGTCGGAGACTCCGATGCATAACCCGTGTCCGAACACGTCCTGCGACATCTGTAAGTCCCCTTCCACCTGTACGTTGAACATGCTCGGCATTGGGTGCCGGGGCAACGTGGTGAACGTCGGCGGCGACACCGACGTCCGCCGCCGACTCCTCGAAATGGGGTTCTGCAACGGGGCGATGGTCGAGGTCGTCCGCCGGGCTCCGCTCGGCGACCCAATCGAGTTCCGCCTCCGCGGTTACCACCTGTCCCTCCGCGGCGAGCAGGCCCGCCACGTGCAGATCGCGTCGGCCTGACGCCCGCCGTTCGGAATCCCTCGGGGCGGGCGACGTCAATTGGTTGGTTCGCCTCCGGCCGCCCGTCCTGTCCCCCGCCATGACCGCCGCGCCCGCCTCTTCGCCGCTGGAGTACCGCCCCGTCCCGCACGCGCCCGGCGCGCCGCTCACGGTCGCGCTGGCCGGTAACCCCAACTGCGGCAAGACCACGCTGTTCAACGCCCTCACCGGGCTCCGGCAGAAGGTCGCCAACTACCCCGGCGTCACCGTCGAGAAAAAGAGCGGGCGGTGCAAGATCCCGGCTCCCACCGGCTCGGCGGCGGAGGTCGGCCGCGCCGCCGAGGGCGGCGTTGGGCTCGGCGAGGGCAACCTCGCCGCGGTCCAGTGGGTCGACGTGATCGACCTGCCCGGCACGTACAGCCTCGTCAGCCGCAGCCCGGACGAGCGGGTGGCGATGGAGGTGCTCCGCGGCCTGCGGGCCGACACCCGCGCCCCGGACGTGGTCGTCGTCGTCGTCGACGCCAGCAACCTGCAGCGGAACCTGTACCTCGTCAGCCAGCTGATCGAGCTCGGCCGGCCGATGGTCGTCGCGCTGAACATGACGGACGTCGCCGAACGGCGGGGGACCCCGGTCGACCCGGCCAAGCTGTCGGCCGCCCTCGGGGTGCCGGTTGTGCCGGTGGTGGGGCACAAGAAGGTCGGCGTCGACGCCCTCAAGGCCGCGATCGGCCGGGCCGCCGTCGCGCCGCTCCCGGCGTGGCCGCTGCCGGAGGCGATGCGGGCGGAACTACTGGCGGTGGCGGGGGAGCTGGCCGAACTGGAGCGGGCGGACGAGGCGGGAACGACCGGCCCGGCCCGCCCGGCCGACGCTAGCGGGCCGGCCGTTAAGCCCGCAACGTCGCCGCCCCGCGCCGCCGACCGGTACGAGGCCCTCGCCGAGCGGCTGCTGACCGGCGACCACGCCGACGACGTCGCTGCGCTGGCCGACCGTCCGGCCGTCCGGGCGGTGCTCGACGGGGCCCTCGGCCGACTGGCCACCCGCGGCATCGACCCGATGCAGGCCGACATCGAGGCCCACTACCGCTGGATCGACGCCGTCGCCGCCGGCGCGATGGCCGCCCGGCCCGACGCGCCAGCCGACGTCGCGCTGCCGGTCGTCTCCGCCCTGACCGGCGGCGGGGCCCGCCAGACCGGCTCTTCCCCTCAGCCCCTCGGCTACGCCGCCAAGCCGCTGACGGCCACGGACAAGGTCGACGCCGTCCTCGTTCACAAGGTTTGGGGCCTGCTAATCTTCGCTGTCGTCATGGCGGCGCTGTTCGTCAGCATCTTTTGGCTCGCCACGCCCGTGATGGACGCGTTCAAGAACGGGGTCGAGGGTCTCGGGACTTGGGTCTCCCGCGGCATGGCTGACGGGCCGCTCAAGAGCCTCGTCACGAAGGGCATCTTCGCCGGCGTCGGGGCGGTCGTCGTGTTCGTCCCGCAAATCGCGTTGCTGTTCCTGTTCCTGGCGATCCTGGAGGACTCCGGCTACCTCGCCCGAGCGGCGTTTTTGATGGACCGGCTGCTCGGCAAGGTCGGGCTCAGCGGCAAGGCGTTCATCCCGCTGCTGTCGTCGTTCGCCTGCGCGATCCCGGGCATCATGGCCACCCGCACGATCGAGAACCGGCGGGACCGGCTGGCCACCATCTTCGTCGCCCCGTTCATGAGCTGCTCGGCCCGGCTGCCGGTGTACGGGCTGTTGATCGGCGCGTTCTTCGCCGGGTACGGCCCGCTCGCCAAGGGCGGGATCATGCTCGCCTGCTACGCCCTGGGCGTGCTGGCGGCGGTGATCACCGCGTGGTGCTTCAAGCGGACGTTCCTCAAGGGCCCGGCCCAGGCGTTCATCCTCGAGCTGCCGACGTACAAGATCCCCCAGCCGTCGCAGGTGGCGCGGGTCGTGTGGGGGAACACGAGCAAGTTCCTCACAAAGGCCGGGACGATCATCTTCTGCCTGAGCGTGGTGCTGTGGGCGCTGAACTACTACCCGCGGCTGCCGGCGGAGCGGGCGGCCGAGGTGGGGGATAAGGCGGCCGCCGGCCTGCTGGCTGACCCCTCGATCGTGATTACGACACTGTTGCCGCCTAACCCGACGCCGGACCAGATCGCTCGGCGGGACGCGGAGCGCGCGGCACAGGCGACCGCGGCTGCGGCGCAGGTAGAGACGAAACGGGACGAACTGCGGGAGAAGGCGGTCGCCGCCGCCCAGAGCGAGCACAGCGTCGCCGGCCGGATCGGCCACTTCATCGAGCCGGCCATCCGCCCGCTCGGGTTCGACTGGAAGATGGGCGTCGGGCTCGTCAGCGCGTTCGCGGCCCGGGAGGTGTTCGTCAGCTCGCTCGGCATCGTGTACAGCGTCGGCGAGGTCGAGGACGACCGGTCGGCCCTGGAGGAGCAGATCAAGGCCGACCGCTACGCCGACGGCCGGCCGGTCTGGACCCCGCTCGTCGCCGTCAGCCTGCTCGTCTGGTTCGTGCTGGCGATGCAGTGCATGAGCACCCTGGCGATCGTCCGCCGCGAGACCGGCGGGTGGGCGTGGCCGGTCGGCATGCTCGTGTACATGAACGCCCTGGCGTACGTTTGCTGCCTCGTGCTGTACCAGGTCGGTTCGCGGCTCTGAGGGATAAGGACAGCGGTCCCCGCCCCAGGCACCGAGATGGACAGGGCGCGGACAGAAAACCGCGGATTGCAGACGGGAAACGAGGGACGGGTAGTATTGCCCGGTCGGAAATCCAAAACGAATCGCGCGGGAACAGCTCCACCCCTGTTTAGCGGTCGGACCGAAGGTCCACTCCCCCTCCGGCATGCGGCTACGATGATGGAGGACGCATTGTCAAAATCGCGGGCGATCCAAGCGGGAGCACGAGTGTCCACCGCACCATGACCAGCGTCCCGCTCGACGTTCTACCGCGCCCGTGCCTTTCGCCCCGTCGAGGAACCCCATGCCCGACCTCCTTCAGCACGCCATCGCACTAACGATCGTCGCCGGCTGCCTGGGGTACGTCGTAAGGCAGACCCTTCGCACCCTCTCGGGTAGGCGGAGCCGGGTGGGCAACTGCTGTGCGACCGGCTGCGCCGCCCAGACGGATCGGCAGCGGGGGGGCACGGCCGCGCCGCCGTCCGCCGGCCAGATCGTGTACGTGCCGATCGAGATGCTCGGCCGCGGCCGCAAGGCGTGACCCCCTCCCCCGCGACCCTCATGACCCGCAGCCCGGCTTCGCCCCGACCCCGACCCCGCCGCCGCGGCCGCTCGTCGCCATACTCCACGTACCTCCTGCCGGTGGCCTGCGCCGTGCTCGCCCTGTGCGTCTCGACCCGCTTTGGGTTCGGCTGGCACTGGCCCTACGCCTACCTCGTCGCCGTGAACCTCGTCACCGCCGGCCTCTACGGCTGGGACAAACGCCGCTCCCGATCCGCCGGCCCCCGGGTGCCGGAGAACACCTTGCACGCAGCGGCTCTGGCCGGCGGAACGCCCGCGGCCTGGGTGAGCCAGCGGCTGTTTCATCACAAGACGGCGAAGCGACCTTTTCAGCTGCGCTTCTGGATCATCGCTGTAGTCCAAGCCGTCGCGGTCGTCGCGTGGTACGCGTGGCATCGGTGAATGCTCGGGGGCGAGATCAACTCCACGTTACTGGTCGTCAGATACCTGCCTACCTGCATCGTGCGGGTACCACTCTTCCCTGCTCACAGCGTCGCAACACACAGCACCCCTCCGCCCGGCAAAAACACGCACCGGTTGCGGCAGAGTCAAAAGGCAACGAAGGGGTTAACAGGCGGCCGCCTCCTGCACGAAGTGCACCGCCTCGACCGCTGAAAGAATTGTCCTGCACCCCTTGAAGGATACGCCCAACTCTGTATATTTCCCCTCCCGCCTCGCACGCCGGTCAAACGGCTTGTGGGGCAGGAAGGTCCGGCGAAAGTCGGAACCACTCGAACCGACAACTCGAACCTGGCAACAGAGTCGAGCTTGACGGGGAGATAAAGTTCGCTAAGATCCTCGACCCCTTGGCTGACCAGAAATGGGAAGCCGGGGCGAGAGAGCTCTTTGACAAGTGGATGATCGCGTGTGACGAGAGAGTTCGAGCAAAGCGGCCGGCGGCCGCGGCTCGCCCCGCGTCCGCGTCGC
>JAQGHJ010000933.1 GCA_028288905.1 Phycisphaerales bacterium
ACCAGAGCGACATGATCGTCAGCCTGGTCCCCGAGCTACCGAACGGCAAGCCGGGCCTGAGCAGCGGTGTCGAGCGCGAGCTGCACCACGCGTGGGAAGGCGGCAAGGAGGTGTACGTGGTCTGGGCTTGCCGCGGCACGCCGAGCCCGTTCATCACCGAGACGGCCACCAAGGTGTTCAAGAGCGTCGAGGAGGCGATCGAGTACTTCAGGACGAAGGGGTACATCCGGTGAGCGGCCCGGCGGACAGCTTGGCTACGGGGCGCGAAGAGGGCTTCGCCAGCGACGCGCCCTCGGCTGGAACGCTGGCGTATGCCAACCCGGCAACGCCGCGGTCGCGACCACTTGTCCGAATCGCGTACCGAATCGCGGTGTTATGTGGTGCGCTACCGCTCATCGTCGGGACCGTAGCGTTGCTTGGTTTCGTCATCTTCCATCACATCGCGTTCGCGATGTCAGGCTTCCTAACAATCGTGGCGGGCGTCCCGATCTTTCTGATCGGCTTGCTCGCCCTGATCTACTACTATTTCGCGTCCACGGCCCGGCGGGTCGAGCTGACCGATGAGGATTGGGTTCGCGTGCGTCGGAAGACGCTCATCCCCGCGGCGCTCTTGGTGGCAAACTTCCCGGTGGCGTTCCTCTACGCGAATGCAGGAACATACCTGATGTCCCGGCACCGCGTCGACGTCACGAACGCGTCCGGCGCGACCGTCGACAGCTTCATCACTACGGTGGACGGGAAGCAATCGGAGATCGGGCCGATTCCGGCAGGCGGCACCGTTACTTTTACGATAGTGGCACCGGACGACGACGCCGAAGCGACTGCTGATTACTCCCTCCGAATCGGGACGATCTCCAGGCAAGGCACCTTGTCCGAATTGTTGGCCCGAGACGCGCCGGAGCACGACCACAGAGTGAACATCGGTCCCGACGGTGCGATGGCCTCGCCCTGACGCGGGCCGAAGTAGACCCTTCCGTAGAACTGCTGACGGTCGGTTAAGACGAGCAGGACAAGGCCGAACACCCCGGCGCGCTCCTCGCCCACTCCGGCCGCCGTCCGGCCAGTTCCTCCTCCGCCGGCTGCTCGTCGTACGGGGTCCGCAGCACCCGCAGCAAACGATCGATGCCGCTCGCGTCGCCGCCTTCGGCCGCGGTGATCGCATTCTGCGCCAGGTAGTTTCGAAGCACGTACTTCGGGTTCACCGCCTTCATTGCGGCCGACCGCTCGGCGTCCGACGTCGGCTCCCGCTTCGCCCGGGCCGCGTACCGGCGGGACCACGCGACCCACCGGGCCTCCAATTCCTCCCCCACTGCGTCGGCATACAGGGCCGGCCGCAGCCGGGAGAGGAACGCATCCGCTCCGGCCGCGTCTGGCAGCGCCGCCTTGGCGGGCCAATTGGACAGGCCGCGGAAGAAGAGCGTGTAGTCCGTCTCGGCTGCGGCGAGCAGGTCGAACGCGTCGTCAACGAGTTGGCGGTCTTCGCCCGCCGCGATCGACGGGAGGCCGAACTTCGCCGCCACCATGCGGTCGTAGCCGGCGTGGAACGTGTCGCGGAACTGCTCTAGTCCTCGGGTCGCTCGGTCCGGGTCGCCGATCAGCGGCAGCAGCGCGGACGCGAAGCGGTTCAGGTTCCACAGGGCGACGCTCGGCTGGTGGCCGAACCGGTACCGGCCCATGCCGGCGTCGGTCGTGTTCGGCGTCCAGTCGGGGTCGTATGGCTCCAACCAGCCGTACGGGCCGTAGTCGATCGTCAGCCCGAGCGCCGACATGTTGTCCGTGTTCATCACCCCGTGGACGAACCCGACCCGCTGCCAGTGGACGACCATGTCCGCCGTCCGGCGGCACACTTCGTCCAGCAGCAGCCCGTACACATTCGGGTCCTTCGGGTCGAACCGCGGGTAATGGTGCCCGATCAGCAGGTCGGCCAGCCGCTTGAGCAGGTCGTGCTCCTCGTAGGCAGCCAGGATTTCGAAGTTGCCGAACCGCAGGAACGACGGGGCGACGCGGCAGACGACCGCCCCGGGCTCCGGGGCCGGGTTGCCGTCGTAGAACATGTCGCGGATCACGTCCTCGCCGGTAGTGACCAAGCTCAGCGCCCGCGTGGTGGGGACGCCCAGGTGGTGCATCGCCTCGCTGCACAGAAACTCGCGGACGCTCGACCGGAGCACCGCCAGCCCGTCCGCCCGCCGGGAGTACGGCGTCGGGCCGGCCCCCTTCAACTGGAACTCCAGCCGGCCGACGCCGGGGAACGAGGCCTCGCCGAGCGTGATCGCCCGCCCGTCCCCGAGTTGGCCCGCCCACTGGCCGAACTGGTGCCCGCCGTACCGGGCGGCGTACGGCCGCATGCCCGGCAGCACCCGGTTGCCACCGAGCGCCTCGACCGCCGCCACGCCGGCCGGCTCGTCGGGGTTCGGCCGCTCGATGCCGAGACCGGTGGCAAAGTCGTCCGCCCACCCGAGCAGCCGGGGCCGGCTGACCGGCGTCGGGCGACCCTCGGAGTAGCAGATGTTCCGGCCGCCGCGGGTG
>JAQGHJ010000939.1 GCA_028288905.1 Phycisphaerales bacterium
ATCGCGGAAGGCGATGTGGGAAGCGGATGAACGAGGCAAAATGCAAGGACTTGAGTGCCGCCCCCGTCTCTTCAGCCCTGCCAGGGGTCGGCAACCAGGCACCCCACCACAAACAGCAGGATTTGGAGCGAATTGTGGTATCGGACCGAACGGGACGGGACTCCCCAATCCGGGTGAGGGGGTAAGCCGACGTCGGGCTACGGCCGACGAACCGCTTGTCGGTGCCGCCGCCTACTTCCCATCCCGCGACGGCGCAATGAGATCGTCCTCCGTGTCGACCACCATGTCGGGCCCCTTCGACCGCACCTCGCACCCCTCGCTCCCGTTGACGCCGACGCGGTAGACGAACGCCTGCCCCCACGGGTCCAGCGGCATGCCGCCCTCGATGTGCGGGCCGTCCCACCCGGGGGCGTCGCCGGGCCGTTCTAACAGCGCGGTGATGCCCTCCGCCGGCGTCGGGTAGCGGCCGTTGTCCGCCCGGAAACGATTGAGCGTTGCTTCAATGGCCCGGGCGGTTCCGAGAGCCGATCTCTCCTTCGGCCGAACGGTGCCATTCGAACTCAAGCCGGGTAACAGGACGCTCAGCCCGATCACTCCGACCGCGACTGCCGTGGCGACCACGGCGCCGAGGGCGGCCGCTGCGACGTGATCCGAAAGTCGTGCGCCGGGAAGGTCGCGGTGCCGCGTCCCCGGCGGACTCGCGTAGGGAAGGGTCGGGACCCGGTTCATGGTCCCTTTCCCGCTTCGCCGGCCCCGCACTCCGGGCACCGCCCGGGCGACGCCCGCAGGTCGTACCCGCACGCCGGGCACCGGCCGCGGAGCCGCAGGTCGGCCGCGACGCCGGGGCGGACGCGCCACCCGACCAGCAGGTAGTAGCCCCACCAGACGAACACCTGGGCGACGGCGGCCGCGGCGACGTACGCCGTCAGGTGGCCGACCACCAACCGGCCGACGCCGAAAGACAGGGCGAACGACGGGGCCATCCCGGCGGCCATCGGCAATACCAGCGTCCACGGGCGGGCCTTGACGTACGCCTGCACCCGGTCGGCGACCACCTCGGCCCGCTCGGCGGCTGGCAGGCACGGGAGCCGGGGCAGGGCCAGCGAGGCGAGGCGGGCGACCAGGCGGCGGCGGCGGCGGCGGCGCATGGGCGACAGGATACCCGGGAACGGCACCGCCTTCGGCCGGTCTCGCTAATTCGGCTTCGGATCTGCCCCGCACTCGGGGCACCGGACGGGAGTCACCCGGAGGTCGTACCCGCAGGCCAAGCACCGGCCGGTCCGGGCGCGGTCCGCCCGCTCCGCTTCTCGGAATCCGACTCGGACGTCGAACGGGAACCGTACCACGTTCCACGCGGCCCGCCCCGCCACGATCAGGAGCGTCGCATCGAACGCGGCCCCGACCACGACCTCGGCCATCGTCGCGCCGTCTGCCGGCCGGGCCGGCCAACTTAGCAGCACGAACGCGCCGGCCATGGACGTCCACAGCGCGGCGAGTGCGAGTCGGCCCCGGGACACGGCCGGGCATCGTACCCGGCCGCCGTCGGGCGGGAATCCCGAGGCGTTGTCCGCCGGGCCGACGACTACCATGCGATCGCCCGCCGGCACGGATTCGGGTGAGTCCGCGGTGGAAACGGAGCGATCGCCATGAGCCTCAAGAGCATGCTGGGCCTCGAGTCGGGCAAGAAGGTCCGCTACGGCATCGTCGCCCTCGGCGATATCGCGCAGGAGTCGTTCATGCCGGCCGTCGCCCACACGGGCAACAGCGTGATCACCGCCCTCGTTACCGGCGACCCGACGAAGGCGGCCGAGGTGGCGAAGCAGTACGACGTGCCGCCCGAGGCGGTGTACGGGTACGACCGGTTCGACGCCCTGCTGGCGTCCGGACGGGTGGACGCGGTGTACGTCGCGACGCCGAACTGGCGGCACGCCGAGTTCGCCGTGCCAGCCCTGCGGGCCGGCTTGCACGTGCTGCTCGAGAAGCCGATGGAGGTGACCGTCGCCAAGTGCCAAGCGATCGTCGACGCCCAGAAGGCCGACCCGGCGACGAAGCTGATGGTCGCGTACCGGCTGCACTTCGAGCCGGCCACGCTGGCGGCGATCGGCGTGGTGCGGTCCGGCAAGCTCGGGGACATTCGCGGGTTCAGCAGCACGTTCGCCCAGCCGCTCGACCCCGCGAACCACCGCGCCCGCAGCGGCACGGCCGCCGGTCCGCTGTACGACATGGGCCCGTACCCGATCAACGGCGTCCGCAATCTGTTCGACGCCGAGCCGGTCGAGGTGTTCGCCACCGGGCTGCGGCACGCGGGGTCGGGGCTGGGGCAGGACTTCGACGACACGGTGGCCGTCACGATGAAGTTCCCCGGCGGGCGGGTGGCGCAGTTCACCGTCAGCTACGTCGCGGCTGCGGTCGACACTTACACCGTGTACGGCACCGCCGGCAGCCTGCGGCTCGACCCGGCGTACGGGTTCGGCAAGGCGAAGGCGTACGAACTGAAGGTGGGATCGGACGCGACGACCGAGACGTTCAAGCCGACGGACCACTTCGGCGGGGAGCTCAAGGCGTTCAGCGACCACGTGCTGAACGGCACCGACCCGGAGCCGGA
>JAQGHJ010000943.1 GCA_028288905.1 Phycisphaerales bacterium
CCGGGCGACCATCCTGGCGACGAATGCCGACCCCGGCAGCTTCGCCAGCAGTTCGACGGCCGCCGCCCGCACCTGCTTGCTCCGGTCGTCGAGGGCGGCCTCTAAGAATGGCTCGTCGGCCGGACCCAGCCCGTCGGCGAGCGCCGCGACGAACGCGGCCCGCTCGTCGGCCCCGTCCTCCTTCCAGGTGGACTCGACCAGCGCGAGGGCGGCCGGCGGGTCGGCGGCCCGGACCCGGCGGAGGGCGGCCAGCCGCTGGTCCGGCTTGCCGGTCGCCCACACCTCCTTCGGGTCGGCCTCGGCGGCCACGCCGAACTGCCAACGCGGGTTCTGCGCCATGAGCCAGTGCCCCCGCTCGCCGGCCACGGCCGACGCTTGCGGGCGGGCGGCCCGGTGCCCGGCCGCGTACTCCAACACGTCCGGCAAGGCGGCGTGCGGCACCCGCCGCCGGGCGGCGGCCGCCGCGTCGAACCACTCGCCGAGCAACTGCCGCTTGGCCGGCGTGTCGGTCATCGCCAGCAGTTGGGAGAGGAAGTCGGCGGCCCGCGGGGAGCAGGCCGGCGCGACGTCGGGCGAGGCGGGTGCCGGGCGGGCACTGGCGGCGGCGACAACGGCGGCAGCGGTGTCGCCCGCCGCCCGGCCGTCGCCGTCCTTCATCGGCACCCGCCCGCACGCCTCGTACGCCGACAGGACCGCGGCCGCCGCCAGCAGCCGGGCCTCGGGACCGGCCGCGGCACCGGCGACCGCCGCCAGCGCCTCGCCGAGCGGCCCGGCCGCCGGCGGCACCGGCAGGTCGCCCCGACTCGTGCCGACCAACGCGTGCTTGACGGCGTCGTCGAGGGACAAGCTCACGGTCGCCACGTCGGTCACGCCAGCCCCCCTTCCCCGCCGCGGTTGTCGCCGGCGCCGCCGGCCGCGAGCGGGGTGAACGCTCCGCCCTCCCCGGCCAGCGCCAGCGGCCGCAGCCGCCACCCGTCGAACCCCAGCACGAGGTCGACCGGGTGCCCGCCGGAGGCGGCCAGCATCGCCCACCCCGCCGCGTCTGTAGCGTTCAGTAACATCGTGTAGCCGCCTCGGTCGACGACGTCCCAGCCGCCCCCGCTTGACGACCCGGCTGCCGCCGCCCCGCCGCAGCGGCGGACCGGGACGAGCCAGCGGACCGGCACCGCCACCTCGTCCGCCCAGGGCGAGCGGCCGCGGAGGGCGGACGCCACGTCGCACAGCGCGTCGAGCGTGTCGACGCCGGCCAGCGGCGCGATCGGGGTGAGGTCGCCCCGGGCTTTGACGAGGGCTCGGGTGTTCGTGCCGGGGAAGAAGCAGACCTCGCCGTCGAACGCGAACCCGGGGGTCAAGCTCACGTCCAGGGGGGCGTTGGCGAACGCGAAGGCGAGCACCGTGGCCGGGCGGCCGGTGGCGGCCCCCCACAGCCACGCCCGGCGGGTCCGGAGTTGGCCGTCGTCGGTCGTCTCGGCCGCGACGACCTGCCAGCGGTCGTGGACGGGCGGGCGGGCCAGCACCTCCTCGTTCGGCACGGGCAGGCCGAGGGCGGCGTGCAGGTCGGCGCGGGTGTCGTCGGGGAGGGTGTCGGCCCGCTCGAACGCGACGGCCATGAGGTGGAGGGCGGCGAGCTGCTCGACGAACGGCCGCTGCCACCCCGCCCCGCCGGCGGCGACGGACGCCAGCTCCCGCACCCGGCGGGCGGCCCCGGGCGCCTGAGCGTCGACCAGCCGGCGGGCCGGCTCGTCGAAGAAATCGAACGGCCGACCCGGCACGGCCGCGATCCCGCCGCGGACGAGATCCTCGGCCCACAGCTTCAGGGCGGCCAGCCCGTCGCCGACGCGGTTCAGCCGCTGCTGCCTCCGCTTCGCTTGGGCAGCCTCGTCGACCGGTTTAGGTGGGGCCTCGGCCTTCGCCTGCTTTTTCCCGGCCTTCTCGGTCCGACTTTTCAGCCACTCGTCCACCCACGCCGGGCGGGCGACCTCTTCCTTCACCTGCCCGCCGGCCACCAGCAGCATCAGCCCCAGCCCGTGCTTGCACGGGAACTTCCGGCTCGGGCACGAGCATTTGAACGCCGGCTCCCCGAGCTCGACCTGAACTTGGTACGGCTTCGACCCGCTCCCCTGACACTCGCCCCACGCGGCCGCCGCGTCGAAGCCACTCGTCACCCACTTGCGCGGCGACGCCAGCCCTTGCCCGGCCTTGGCGCTCGCCGGGTCGGGGGCGAGTTGGAGAACGCGCTGGGACGTCCACCCTTCCATGACCCTAACATTTACCGTTTTGGCAAGGAGGTGTCAAGGAGGAAGAAGCTTGGAGTGGGAGGAAGGAGCAAGATGTGCCGAGGAGATGCCCGTCGGCTTGCGACGCCGCAAGCGGCGGGCTCCCGGTCGCGGGGATCGAACGGCCGTGGTCACGGAGCATCGGTTGATACGTCCACGCCGACTACCCGGCAGTCGACCGTGACGAGGTTCTTACCGAAGGACCCGTGATCGAACCGCGAGAGCACCACGAACGTCGCCCTGCCGCCCGCCAACCCGATGACGGCGAGGTCGGTGTGGCCGTGGTCGTCCGGTAGCGACAGTGGCGCGGGCCCGTCGATCGCGAGGTTCTTGTTCGGCGACGGCGGGCCGTCGATGGTGTAAAGCGAGCCACCCGGCCCACCCGGCCACCGGACCGCCTTGACGCGGGCGCGCACGAAGGCTTCGGTGCCGACGTCGTCCCGTGAGAACGACGACCGCACGACCGGCGGCTCCGGCCGCTCCCGCGAGCGACCGCCTGAGAGCCCCAGCGACAGCCCGGTGGCGAAGACGGCGGCCAACACGATCAAACGCCACGTGCGGGTCGTCGCTCTCATCCGCCCCTCCCCTGTCAACTTACGGTAACAGCGAACGGAACGGAGGCACCCTGAGCCAAGCGGGGGCGGCAGAGCCCAAGGGGCACCGACGACCGAACCCACCGGTTCTTTCGCCCCTTCGGGGCTTTGGACGTTCTGCCAACGCGGGCCCAGGGTTTCGCTCCCGGCCTTCGGCCGGTCGCTCCACCCTGGGCTATGGTACTTCCGCCCCTTCGGGGCTCCGGAGGCGTGGCCCGTCGATTCGGGCCCGGCGCTCCCAACGTTCGCCGCTGGCTCTCGCCTCCGCCGTCCGCCCTCAAACCTCATCCTTCCATTCCCGGTCCCGCACCCGCGGCGGCGGGTCGTGCGGCTCAACTTGGACGCCGTCCGGGCCCGGGGTGAAGCGGTAAATTCGGTCGGCGTACCGCTCGAACGACGCCGGCGGGTGGTGGCTGATCATCACGACCTGGAATCCGAGCCCGCGGCCGGCGTCGCGGATGATCTTCACGAGCCGCGGGACGAGGTCGGGGGCGAGCCAGCAGTCCTGCTCGTCGAGCACGAGGAACCGGCGGTGGGTGGCCGGGTCGAGCCGGCTGAGGGCGAACAGGCGGAGGCCGACGGACAAGATGTTGGCGACCGACCCGCCGGTGCCCCGCATGATGTCCTCCTTCCGCCCGTCGCGCTCCACGTGGAGCTTGAGGGTGGCCCCGCCCCGCTTGAAGTCCTGCTCGACCCGGAGCCGGATCGGCTGGCCGAGCACCTCCTGCAGCGCGAGGGTGAGGTGGCTCTCGATGACGGCCGCGAGCTTGCCGAACATCTCGTCGCCGAGCTGTTCGAGGGCCGCCTCGACCTGCGGCGCGACGGCGAGGTAGGCCTTGAGCTCGTCGAGCCGGCCGGCCTTGCGGTCCCGCTCGGCCGCCAGGGCCCGCCGCTGGCCGGCGAGGCGCTCGAACGCCCGGCGGGCGGCGTCGGGGGCGGGCGGGGCGGCCAGGGCGGGCGACGGGGCGGGAACCGGCACCGGTGTCTCGGGGGAAGATGGGGACGACGGCTCGCTCATTGAGGTTGTTGTCAAGTGCCGGCCGCCGCCTTCTCGTGGCACGGGTTTCCAACCCGTGCGGCGTGTACCTACGCTGGCGGACGGTACGCCGTCCGAACGGGCCGTTGGGGTCGTCGCGTCCTTGCCGGCCGGGCCGGATACGGCCCGGGTGCGTGGGTACACGCACGCACGGGTTG
>JAQGHJ010000949.1 GCA_028288905.1 Phycisphaerales bacterium
CGAAGGCCGGCGACGTCAAGCCGATCCCGCCGGTCGGCCGCCCGATCCCGCCGGCGGACCGGGCGTCGCTGGAGGAGGGCGTCCGGGAGCTGGGGGCGGCGATCGACGAGCTCAAGGCCGTCCTGGGCCGCAAGCCGGAGTTGCTCGCGTACCTGCCGGACGTGCAGATCTACCACAACGCGGTCCGGTACCCGCTCGTGTACGGCGACACGATCGAGACGAAGGGCCCGCCCCGCCCGGAGCCGGGCAAGCCGCCGAAGCCGCCGGGCCCGCTCGACCTCAAGCCCGCCCGCAAGGCGCTGGCCGACGGGATGGAGCGGGCCAAGCAGCTCAAGGCCGGCACCCACCCGTGGACCGAAAAATCCGGTGCGCGCGGGTACCTGTCGAAGATCGACGGGTCCGTCCAGCCGTACATCCTGAGCGTCCCGACCGCGTACAAGCCCGGGCAGACCGACCCGCTGCCGCTGGCCCTGAGCTGCCACGGCCGGAGCGAGGACCTGACCGAGCTGGCGTTCATCAGCACCCCGGCCGGCACCGGCAACGCCGGCAACTCGTCCGTCGGCGACCCGAGCACCAAGTTCGTGATTTACCTGTACGGCCGGTACTGCTGCGCGAACAAGCTGGCCGGCGAGGTCGACCTGTTCGAGGCGTGGGACGCGGTGAAGGAGCACTACCCGATCGACCCGGCCCGGGTGGGCGTCACCGGGTTCTCCATGGGCGGCGGGGCCGTGTGGCACCTGGCCGCCCACTACGGCGAGAAGTGGGTCACCGCCTCGCCGGGGGCCGGGTTCAGCGACTCCCAGCGGTTCCTGGGGCTGGCGAAACGGGGCGAGGTGCCGCCGTGGTACGAGTCGGCCCTGTACCACCTGTACAACGCGACCGACCACCCGGAGAACTTCTTCAACTGCCACACGATCGCGTACGCCGGCGAGAAGGACGGGCAGAAGCTGGCCGGCGACGCCATGGAGGAGTCCATGGCCAAGATCGGGCTGAAGCTCGAGCGGTTCGTCGGCCCGAACACGGAGCACAAGTACGAGCCGGAGACCAAGAAGAAGCTCGACGCCCGCGTCGAGGAGCTGAGCAAGATCGGCAAGGAGATGGTCCCGCAGCGGGTGCGGTTCACGACCTACTCGCTCCGGTACGACTCGATGCTGTGGGTGACGCTCACCGGGCTGGAGCAGCACTGGAAGAAGGCGACGGTCGACGCCGAGATCGCCGGCGCCGCGGCGGTGAAGGTGACGACGGACAACGTCGCGTCGCTGTACCTGAAGTTCCCGGCGAAGGGCGGGCCGTTCGCGGCCGACAAGGCGGTGACGGTCGAGGTCGACGGGCAGAAGGTGAAGTTCCCGGCGGACGCGTCGCTCGTCGGGATGTTCGCGCTGCGGAAGACGGACGGGAAATGGGCGGCGGAGAGCTCGGCCCCCGGGCTGCGGAAGCGGCACGGGCTGCAGGGACCGGTGGACGACGCGTTCCTGGACGGGTTCGTCGTCGTGAAGCCGGCCGCCGCCGGGCTGCACGCCGCGACGGCCGGGTGGGCCGCCGGCGAGTGCGAGCACGCGGTCGACGCCTGGCGGAAGCAGTTCCGCGGCGAAGCCCGGGTGCGTGAGCCGGCCGACGTGACGGACGAGGACATCAAGACGAAGAACCTCGTCCTGTTCGGCGACCCGCGGAGCAACCCGCTGATCGGGCGGGTGCTGCCGAAGCTGCCGATCGAGTGGACGAAGGACAAGCTGCTCGTGAACGGCCAGTCGTTCGCCGCCGACCAGCACGTGCCGGTGATGATCTACCCGAACCCGCTGAACCCGCAGAAGTACGTCGTGCTCAACAGCGGCTTCACGTTCCGCGAGGCCGACTACCTGAACAACGCCCGCCAAACCCCGAAGCTGCCGGACTACGCGGTCGTGGACGTGCGGACGCCGCCGACGAAGCAGGGGTGGGGGACGCTGCCGAAGGTCGGGTTCTTCGGCGAGCGGTGGGAATGGCAGGCGAACGACGGGAAGCTTGAACCGTAGGGTTGGTGAGTCCGTGGTCCGTGGTCCGTAAAGGGGCAGGCGCGGGAACGACCGCCGGGAGTTACCCCGACTCCAGGGGGACCCCAAGGAAGAGGGTTTTGGATGCGATCGCAGGCACTCCGGTCCGTCGTGGTCGCGTCCGCCCTTGCCCTGGGTGCCGCGCGTTCGACGACCGCTCGCGCCGAGGTGGTGCCCGGGGAGCCGCCCGTCCCCGCCCGCGTCGAGTTCAACCGCGACGTCCGCCCGATCCTGTCCGAGAGCTGCTACGCCTGCCACGGGTTCGACAAGGCCAAGCGGAAGGCCGACCTGCGGCTCGACACCCGGGACGGGCTGCTGGCGAAGCTGGACGCCGGCCCGGCCGTCGCCCCCGGCAAGCCGGCCGACAGCCAAGTTTATGCCCGGGTCGTGTCCGACGATCCCGAAGAGATGATGCCCCCACCGGCGGCCAAGAAGCCGCCGCTGACCGCCCGCCAGAAGGCGGTCCTTAAGAAGTGGATCGAGCAGGGGGCGGCGTGGGAGGACCACTGGGCGTACGCGCCGGTCCGCCGGCCGGCGGTGCCGCCGGTGAAGCAACACGCCTGGGTGCGGAACCCGATCGACGCGTTCGTCCTCGGCCGGCTCGAGCGCGAGGGGCTAGCCCCGGCCCCCGAGGCCGACAAGGTCACGCTCATCCGCCGAGTCACCCTGGACCTGACCGGCCTGCCGCCGACGCCGGCCGAGGTCGACGCGTTCCTCGCCGACCCCGCCCCCGACGCGTACGAGAAAGTCGTCGACCGTCTATCCGCGTCCGTGCGGTACGGCGAGCGGCTGGCCCTCGATTGGCTCGACGCCGCCCGGTACGCCGACACGCACGGGTATCACATCGACGCCGGCCGCGACCAGACCCGGTGGCGGGAGTGGGTGATCGAGGCGTTCCGGGCGAACAAGCCGTACGACGCGTTCACCGTCGAGCAACTGGCCGGCGACCTGCTGCCAAGCCCGACGACCGACCAGCTCGTCGCGTCCGGGTTCAACCGCAACCACATGGTGAACTTCGAGGGCGGGGCGATCCCGGAGGAGTACCGGTCCGCGTACGTCCTCGACCGCACGAACACGACTGGCACCGTTTGGCTCGGGCT
>JAQGHJ010000959.1 GCA_028288905.1 Phycisphaerales bacterium
GCGGGTCACGGAGCGCGCCGGGTCGCGCCGGCGGCCCGCGTGGTCGGGCGGATCGCAGGCCCCGCCAGTGGTGCGGCCGCGCCGCCCGCCGGCGGCGGGTCCAGGACGACACGGAACCCCCGCCACGCCGTCGCCCACGTCGGCGGTTCGGCCCCGTCCAACCACGCCAGTTCGCCGGTCCGCGCCGCCGAGCGGGTCATCACGCTGAACAGCGGCCAGACGCCCCCGCGGGCCATCCGCCGGGCCCCGGTCGGGGGGCCCGCCCAGTCGACGGCCTCCCCGGCCGGGTACGGGCCGTACCAACTGGACGTCAGTTCCTCGACGTTGCCCGCCATGTCGAAAAAGCCCCAGGCGTTGGGGGTCAGGCTGGCGACCCGCAGCGAGTGCCGGCGGTCGAACGCCTCGCCGCCGGCGACCCAGGCGATGTCGGGGATCCGGGCCGGGTCGTCGCCGTTGTGCCAGGTCGTGGTCGTCCCGGCCCGGCACGCGTACTCCCACTCCGCCTCTGTCGGGAGCCGGTACGACCGCCGTTCTCGCTCGCTGAGCCGTTGGAGGAACTCGTCGACCTCCGCGCGGGTCACCATTTCGACCGGGTGGTCGTCCTCCTTATACGAGCTGTCGTTCCGACCGGTGATCGCCGTCCACTGGGCCTGGGTGACCTCCGTCTGCCCGAGGAAGAACCCCTTGGTGAGGCGGCAGCGGAACTGCTTCTCGATCCCGTCCGGCCAGCCGACGCCGGCACCGGGAGGCGTGCCCATCAGGAACTCGCCGGGCTCGACCTTGATGAGCCGCATGCCGATCGAGTTCAGTTCGACGGGGCGGCCGAGCGAGGCGATGAGCGTGGCCCGGGCGCGGGCGGCGGCCGCGTCGTTGGGGCTCTTGGCCAAGGCCCGGTCGAGCCGCACCAACTGGGACCACGGGCCGTTGGACGGTTTCGTGGTCTTCAGCGCCTCGAGCTCGGCCCGCGTCAGGCGGCGGTCCGAGTCGTCGAGCACCGGGGCGGGGGCGGACGCCACGGCTGCCGAACGGGATTTGGTCAGGGCAACGCCGGCGAGGGTGCCGGCCGCCGCCACGAGCGACGCGGCGACCGCCGCCCCCGCCCATCCGCGGCGGCGGGCCGGTCGGGCGGCGACGTCGCCGCGCCGGACCTTCGGTTCCGGTGAGCGCCCGGCCAGGTGGGCGGCCAACGCCCGGCCCAGCTCGCCGGCCGATTGGAACCGGCCGGCCGGGTCCTTCTCCAACGCCGTAAGGACGATCGCTTCGAGGTCGGGCGCGACGCGGCCGACGCCGAGCGGGGTCGGCGGGGCGTGAGCTATTTGACCCAGCACCTCGCCGATGCTCCCCGACATGTCGTAGGGGAGCCGGCCGCCCGTGACCACTTGGTACAGCAGGACGCCGAGCGCGTAGACGTCCGTCCGCACGTCGATCCGCCGCACGTCGCCCGCCGCCTGCTCGGGGCTGGCGTAGGCGAGCTTGCCGAGGAACTGCCCGGTCACGCTCACGTCCCGCCCGCCGGCGTCCAGGAGGCGGTCGAACGCCGTCCGGGCGAGCCCGAAGTCGAGAACGTGGGGCTCGCCGGCCGCGTCGACGAGGATGTTCGACGGGCTGAGGTCGCGGTGCGTGATCCCGCAGCGGTGGGCCGCCCCGACGGCATCGCAAATCTTGGCGAACGTCTTGAGCGACGACCGTAGGCCCGCATCGCCTCCGGCGGTCACCGGCGACGAGGCACCACGATCCCGGCCGGACGCGGCCGATTCGAGATGTGTGGCCGGGCTTTCGAACGACGGGTCGAGCGGACGCCCGTCCACGTAATTCATCACCAGGAAGTCGTACCCGGCGTCCGTCTGACCGAAGTCCAGGACCGAGACGATGTTCGGGTGGTCCAGGACCGACAGCACCCGGGCCTCGCGGGCCATCCGCTCGCGGGCGTCGGCGACGGCCAAGGACCCGTCGCGGAGGACTTTGAGGGCCACCGTTCGGCCCGTCGATGCCTGGATCGCCTTGAAGACGACCCCCTGTCCGCCGCGGGACACCTCTGCCAGAAGCGTGTACCCGGGGACGCGGATCCGCTCGCCGAAGTGTTCACGGGGATGCCGGCGGGCGGACGCACTGCCCGAGCCGTCGACGGCGTCGCTACCCGCCTCCGGGCTGGGGACCTCGCCCACGTTGAACCCCCCGCCCAAAGCCGGGACGGACAGAAACCCGTCGGCGTCCGCCGCGGCGGCCACGAGCGACTCGACCTCGCGCCGGGCGTCGGCGTCGCCCGCGCACGCCCGGTCGAGGAACGCGGCCCGCTCCGACGCGGGCAACCGCAGCGCCTCGTTGAAGACGGACGGGATGTCGCGCGAAGTCTGGAAGTCCACCGGTGATCGACCTCCGAGCGGCGCTACCGTTCAGCCGGATGCCCCCGCGGGCGGCGCCGGCGCCAGCTCTCGCCGGAGCCAGGCGCGGGCGAAGGCCCAGTCGTCGCTGGCGGCCCGGCGTGAGACGCCGAGTTCCGCGGCGGCCTCGGCCTCCGACAGGCCGCCGAAGAACCGCAGGTCCACCACGCGGGCGGCCCGGCCGCTGATCGCCGCCAGCCGCACCAGCGCCGCGTCCAACTCGACCAGGTCCACGTCGCCGCCGTCCGGCTCGCGCGCCGCGGGCTCGAGCCCGGTCAGCGTCAACCGCCGGTTCGCGCCGCCGCGCTTGAGGCTCGCGCGGGCGTGGGCGTGGTCCACGAGGATCCGCCGGACCGCGGCGGCGGCGGCGGCGAGGAACCGTGGGCGGTCCGCCGGGTCCAGCCCGCGCTGGTCCCGCATCCGCAGGAACGCCTCGTTGGCGACGGCCGTCGCCTGAAGCGTGTGCCCGACCCGCTCGTGGGACATCGCCCGTTGTGCGACGGCCCGGACGGCCGCGTACACGTCCGGCCAACGTTCGTCGGGCGCCGGCGTGCCACCCTTAGGCCGGTTACCGGCCGAAGAGTCGGCCGCAGTCCAGGCGCCGGCGGCCGTGTCGTCCACGCGGTTCTCGTCCGGATGCCCGGTCATGCAAAGCCTTCCGGGATGAAGTGACCGGCTCGTTACGAGGCCGTTCTTCCCGGGCTCGCAAAGATTTCCTTAACCCCAGCGGTGCGAAAGGTTTCAGGCGACACTGGCGGCGGCGGACGGTCGATTTTTATGCAAATCTTCGCACACGCGCCGGCCGTTTCCCGCGATGGGGGTGGGCTCGAACGCGTCGTGCGGACGAACTCAAATCCTTCACCGAGTCGGGAGACTTCCAATGTCCTACTTCGAATCACTCGAGGGCCGGTCGCTGTTCTCGGCCGCCATACAGGCGCCCACACCAGGTCACTCGCCCGCCGATGAATCGAACGCGTTCAGCCTGCACGTCGAGAGGGAGGCCGGCACCGCGGCGACCTCCGGCGGTTCGGCCGCGGCCGCCCGGGCGACCGTCAGCACCCAGAAAAGCCTCAGATTCCTCGTCTCGGCCAAAAAGACCAACGGTCTGTACCCGATTCGGACGGTAGTCTACAGCATCGACGGCGAAGTCAAGACGCATACCGTGGTGATCCCGGCGACGGACTACGGCATCACGGTAAAGGTCCCGCGGTCCGCGTTCAACGTCCGTGTGACCGTGTCGGCACCGGGCTTCCAGACTGATGTCCGCACCAAGCGGGCATACGGCGAGGTCTTCTTGGGCATCTCGCCCGTCAAGGCTCAGCCGCCCGCGACGGGGCGGGTCGCCGCAGCCGGGGCCATCCTCGACGTGGACCGGTCGCTGACCGTCGGCGACGAGGCCCGGATGCAGAAGGACGTGTTCTACCCCGCCTGGTACCTGAAGCGGAACCCGGACGTCGCGGCCGCGTACGGTGCCGGCAACGTCGAGGGGGCGATCCGGCACTGGATCGACCACGGCGTCCGCGAGAGCCGGATGCCCAACCCGTTCTTCCACGCCGCGTCGTACGTCGACCGCTGGCCCGACCTGCGGGCGGCCTTCGGCACCGACTACGTCGCCGCCACCAACCACTGGGTGACCGCCGGCATCCGCGAGGGCCGGGACGGGATGCCCGGCCTGGCCGGCGGCGTCACGGCGCGCGACATGACCATGCGGTCGTCGGCGTCGCTGCTGACGCTGGACGCCGACACCAACGACCCGATCAACGGCGGCCGCGTCCAGGTCTGGTCCGCCCACGGGGCCGCGAACCAGAAGTGGGACCTCGTCGCCCAGGGGGACGGCACGTACGTGATCTACAACCGGGCGAACGGCCGGGTGCTCGACGCCGACTTCTACGGCCTCGGGGCCAACGGGACCCGGGTGCAGATGTGGGAGTACAACGGCGGCCGGCAGCAGCGTTGGACGCTGCAGTTGACGGCCGACGGGACGTACATCATCCGCAACGCGGTCAGCAACCGGGCCCTGGACGTCGAGGCGACGCAGCAGGGCGTCAACGGCGGGCGCATGCAGCTCTGGGACTACATCGGCGGGAGCAACCAGAAGTGGCGGATCGCGTGACCCGAGCCGACCCGGCCGCCTGCCGGGCGCCCCCTGGCAAGGACGCGACGTCATCGACCACGACGACCGTCGGCGACGAGCTGGGGTCGATCGACCCGACGCGTCGGAAGCAAGCGCCGATGTCCAAGGCCATCGTGCAGCACGACCCCGTTCTCCCGCCGTCCGAGGGCGGGGGTGGAGGCCGAACACTCCTGACCCCATTCCATCCCTCCAGCCTCGGCAAGCGCCAAGTCGCGCGACCCGCCGCGGAGGCGGGGGCGTCCGCGGCCCGTTCGAACCGCGCGGCTGTCAGCGGCGCGATGTCGCTGGCTTGCGGCCACCGACTGCCACGTCCTCGCTCCGGAGGTCTATGCGAAATCTCATATTCTCGGCCGGCGTGCTCTCCATCGGCCTGCTCGCTTCGCCCGGGTGTGAAAAGGGGCAGGCGGGCGCGGCGCCCGCGACTTGTCCCGCGGTCGTTGCCGCCGCGGCCGCCCCGCCGACGGCACCCGCGGCACCGACCGTCGACGTCACCTCTCACGAGACGATGGACCGCTCGGTCGACGTCATCTGCGCCGGCCCGTCGCCCGGCGCGGCCGAGCGGTTCCGCGAGTCGATCGAGTTCCTGCGAGAGTCCTTCCCGGCCGCGCGGGAGAACCCTGCCGGCTACAACCGTGCCGAGCGCGAGGCGTTCCAGGGCAAGACGGCGGCCGCGATCACCGACGCGGCCGCCGCGCGGGCCGTCGCGCTCTTCACGCCGCTGCGCGACGAGGCGCGGGTGAACCTGGACGCTGCCACGAAGCTCCAGGCCCCGATCACCAAGCTTCAGGCGGAATTTGTCGCCGGGCAGGCGCTGGTCGCCCCGTACGACTTGAAGGTGAGCGTCAGCGACAACTGGACGCTCAATTTCGACGGGCCGGTCGACGAGACGGGCTCGACCGTCGTGACGATGCGACTCTCGAACCGGTCGGCCGCACCGGTGCAGGAGGTCAAGTTCGTCGTCTACCCGGAGGCGGGGCCGCGGACGATCGACCTGCGCTTCGACATGCCGATCCCCGCGGGCGGCTCCGGAACGGCTTCCCTTCGGCACGCCGTGCTTTTAGCGCCCGCGATGCCGAAGGGATTCGCGGCGCCGCGCGAGCGTTTCCAGAAGATCGTCAGATCTGGGAACGACAACAACGACACTGCGACGCGCGACCCGCGTGGTCATGCATTGCTACTAGACCGAAGGGCGTCCTTCAAAACGCCGGCTCGGCCTGCGGGCAATACCGAGCCGGAAGTGATCGCCGCGGCCGTGGTCGAGGTGCTCGGTCCCGACGGCAAGAGTCTCGCCAAGTCGCCAGCGCCGCCGGACGCGGCGGTGGAGGCGAAATCGACGAAGGATGTCGCCGAACGCGAGCGTCAATGGGGTACCTACGACGTCGAGCTCGCGTTCTGGACGGGCGGCAAGAGCACGTCGAGCGTCGTGCGACAGAGCCGGGTCGATCGACACGAACGCGTCGAGCGGGCGTGCAGCGTTTGCGACGGGGCCGGCCGGGTCGCGTGCGGGTCGTGCGCGGGGCTCGGGATGGTGCCGTCCGTGGCCGCCGCTCCCGGAACGACCAGAATCGGCAACATGGCCATCTGCCCGAGCTGTGGCGGGACTGCCTCGCTAATCTGCGGCACCTGCCGCGGGACCGGCCTGAAAGCCCGTCCGCCAGGCTGAAGCCGACGGGTCGTCGCGCACGCGGCCGGGTGGCCCCGGCGGACGTGGAGGTATGGGTCGCCCGGGTCGGGGCCGGGGCGGTCGTGCTGACGGCGGCCGACCTGACGAGCGGGCTGCTGGACCTGCGGACGTGGGGGGTGGTCGGGTTCGAGCCGGACGCGTGCGACGGGCTGGTCCGGAACGTCCTGCTGTGGGCGATGGACGGGCACCCGGACGGGCCGGCGGCCGACGCCGCCGCCACCACCGGACCGGCAGACCCGGCACCGGCCACCCGGCCGGGCGACTGACGGCGGCGGCCCTGCGCCGTCGGGGGGGCGGCTGTTAACTGGTTCTGGCCCGGAAGACGGAGAGGAAGAGAAGAACCGGACCGGAACGCGTGGGTGAGCCCGACCGCACGTTCTCGCCACGCCCGATCGGCCGCTTCGGAGAACAACCCGCCGCTCTCCGGCCGCCGTAAGCCCTTGCAGATCATGCCCGTAGAACGCGGCAACCCCGAGAGGGGCTCTCGCGGTGTTCTCCGTTAACTGCCGGGCTACGGCTTTCCGCAGCGGTTCGGACGGCTCCCCGGTCGGGATTCGAACCGCGGGCCGCCCGGTTAACACCCGGGCGGGGGGACGACGTCACGCGGCCGGAGGCTGTTCCGCACAGTCGTCGGGCCCGCGGACGCTTCCGGCGACCGCGGCGTTTCAGGGGTGCCGCGTCACGGCCGCCACGCCGCCGACGGGTCGGATCGGCCCCGCCTGGCCGCGACGGCGATCGCCCGCACGCCCGGCGACCGTCCGATGCCGGCGGATCGCGCAGGCGGGCGAACTCCGGGTCCTCGCCGCAGTGTGCCGCCAGTCGCGGGCACCGG
>JAQGHJ010000021.1 GCA_028288905.1 Phycisphaerales bacterium
GCGAGACGGGGCCTATGGGTATAGCCTCCAACCTGACCTGGACGGGGTACGAATTCCTCGAGGCGGCTCGCGACGAGGGAACCTGGCAGACGGCTAAAGGTGCCGCCGCCAAGGGTGCCGGGATGACCTTCGCCGCCGTGTTGGCCGGCCTGGTCGCGTTGGCGACGGATCAGGTGAAGCAGCGGCTGGGCCTGCCGCCGGGGCACTGACGGACCCCGGGGCGGGCCGCCGGGAAACCAGCACGCGCCCGTCCGGGCCGAAGGGGGCGAGCCGGGCAGGGGGAGACGATGATCGACCGAGCCGAGATCGACGCGACGGCTCGGCGGCTGGGCGTCGTCCATGCCGACGTCGAGCGCGACTACGTCCGGGGCTGGCTGCTCGCCCTGATGTACGGGTCGAGCCCGCTCGCGGGCCGGCTCGTCCTCAAGGGCGGGAACTGCCTGCGGAAGGCTTATTTCGAGCACGGCCGGTACTCGGACGACCTCGACTTCGCCTGCCCCGGGGGCATCGACAATCGCACCCTCAGCCGCGAGCTGAACGCCCTGTGCGTGCTGCTCGGGGAACGGACCGGCGTGCGGTTCGACACCGGCAGGACCCGCGTCGAGGACAAGCGGGACGTCGGCGGCGGGAAGCCGGTGTCGGAGGCGCGGCTCTACTTCCAGGACTTCTACGGCAAGCCGGGCGTGATGCACCTGCGGGTCCGGCTGGACGTCACGCAGTTCGACCGGCAGTACCTCCCCGTCCAGACCCGGCCGCTCATCCACCCATATTCGGACGCCGCATCGTGTACCGCACAGTTGAGGTGCTCCGCGATCGAGGAGGTGCTCGCCAGCAAGCTGCGGTGCCTCCTCCAGCGGCGGCACGTCGTCGACCTGTTCGACGTCGTGCACGGGACGCTCGCCCCGGGTACCGCGGTCGACCTGGCCAAGCTGCTGCACGTGTTCTACCGGATCACCGTGTTCGGCCCGTCGCCGCGGGTGGCGAAGGGGCTGCTCGTCGACCTGCCGTTCCCGACGCTGGCCGGCCTCTGGGAGCGGTGGGTCGTTTGCCCGCGGGCGTCCCGGGTGCCGTTCGACCTGGCGCGGGACACGTTCCTGGGGCTGCTCGAGCGGCTGATCCCGGGCTCGCCCCAGCGGACGGACAGCGACACGTTCTTCGCGTCTGAGGTCCGGCGCCCGATCATGCACGCGGCGGACACCGTCACGCTGCTGCGGATTCGGTACCAGGGCTACGCCCGCCTCGTCGAGCCGTACGACCTCGTCTTCAAGGTCCGAAAGGACGGCGTGGGCGCGGAGTACCTGTACGTCTACGACACGACCGGCGGGGCCAGTGGGCCCGGGATCAAATCCTTCCTCCCGGGCGACGTGCAGTCGGTGGACACGACCGACCTGCGGTTCCGCCCGCGTGCGACGATCGAGCTAAAGAAGGCCGGGTCGGCCGAGCGGGCCGGCACCTTCGTTCATACCTGGTCGCGCCCGCCGACGTCGACCCTCACGCACCGACGGGAGCCCTGAGCCATGCCCGACCCGACCGACTACGCGAACCCGGCCCCGCCCGCACCCGTCGAGGCGGTGCCGCCCCCGGCCGCCCCGGCGTCGAGCAGCGGGCTTGTCATTGCACTTGTCTTCCTGTCGATCGTGGTCGTCGGGCTGGCGGCGGCGGCGTTCGCGGTGCTCGGCCGACAGCGGGCGGCGGACACCGCTACGCGGACGGCGACGGCCGAGCGGTCGGCGGTGCTCGACTGCCTGGGCGCAGTACAGCGCGTGCGGGCGGACCTTGCCGACGGTGCCGGAGCCGACGTCGTTCTGCAGCACTTGGGCGAAGCCGAGTCGAGCGTCCGCCGGGCGAAGCTGTCGGGGCTCAGCCCGCCCCGTCGCGACCAGGTCGACCGGCTCGGCTTGGCCCGGGACAGCTTCCGCTCAGCCGTCATCCAGAAGAGCGATGCGCTCAGGGGCGACGCGAACGCGAGGCTCGCGAAGGTCGAGGCGGAGCTGGCGGCCGAGTGACCGTCGGAAAGGGAAGCCCGGGCCGGCCCGCCCCGGCGGGGGACGGAGCGACCCGGGCCGATGGTGCCGGCCGAGCGGGGACCGAAGGGCGATTGAACGGAAGGGGCTGACGATGCCCGAATGGGACGTGATCGGGGCGGAACGGGCGACCGGGGAAACGTCGACGCGGCGGGTGACGGCCGACACCTCCGAGGCGGCCGTCCGGGCCGTCGGCCAGTCGATGCTGATCGAGAAGGTCAAGCCGGTCAGGGTGGTGCCGCCGCCGTCCGAGCCGCTCCACCCGCCGGAGTTCTACTACCCTCCCCCCTCGCCGCCTCCCGGGCCCGGCAACCCGCCCGCGTACGACGAGATCGTGCACGGGGCGAACATGCTGTCCTTCGTTGGCGGCATGTCGATCCTGCTCGGCCTGATCACAATCGTCGCTGCGATGGCAGCGGGGGCAAACGGCGCGGTGCCGGGTTCCGTCGCAGCCGGATTTGTGTTCAGCGGGGCCGCGCTGATCGCGTATGGCATTCTCTCCCGGTTCGTTGGGTCGCTCGGCTTGGCGGTCCGCGATATGGCCCGGAACAGCTTCGGGCGGTGACCGACGGGCGGGTCGGGCGGGCACCGTGACGGCTGTTCGGGCACCGGCGATGGCTGCACGGGAGGCCGGACGTCGGGCCGTCGACCCGCGGAGCCACGCGCACCAGGGACGGGGGGTCGCTAGGGGTCGGCGCGGCGGTCGGCCGGCGGCAGGACGTCGAACCCGCGGGGTGCCCGCTCCCGCCGCGCGTCGGCCGCCCGTTTGATGCCAGCCGCGGCCCGGGCGCTGATGCGGAACGCCCACCCGATCACCAGGCCCCCGGCCATGAGGAAGCCCGCCGCCGACACGTAGGTCCCGGGGCCGGACGGGAACAACCCGACCGCCACCCCGCACGCGACGAGCGGCGCGCCGGCGAACACCAGCAGCC
>JAQGHJ010000200.1 GCA_028288905.1 Phycisphaerales bacterium
GGGCGAACGGACGGCGTTGTGCCGTAGAAGCGGTGCAATGCGGCGCTAAGTGCAGGCGCGAGGTCCTCGCCCGCCTCGATCGTCAGCCACTCCCCCGTATTCGTCGCCGAGACCCCAACCAAATCGAAAGAACGCGGCTCGAAAAAGCGCCCCGTCCGGCTGCACATCCGGGACCCGGGCGAACGGGCGGCCACCCCGATGCTCGTCGCCTCCGCCGCGCTGGGCACCGCGCCGGCCGGCACCAGCGACGCGATCCGCGCGAGGTCCGGGTACGCCTCGCGGGCGGCGGCCGGGTCGACCAGCGCGTCCCCGACGAGCACCGCGAACGGGGCGGCCGGGGCGTCGACCCGCCGGCCGGTGACCGGGCAGGCGGCGTCGGGGCGGCGGCGGGCGGCGGCGCGGACGGACGTGGTGAAGAAGTTCGTGCTCATGCGGTTCCCCTCGAAGTTCAAGTAGTGGTGGCCCAGGTCATCGACTCGGTCCGCCGCCCCGGGCCGCGGGCGTCGTCCCCCTCGTTCTTGCGCCGGCCGCACGGTGCGGCCGGACGTTCGTCCGCTACCCCTGGCGTCCCCCGTGCATGACGGCACCCGCCACGCCCGGGTTGTCCACCACGTCCACGGCGACCAGCCGGTACTGCTCCATCACGACCACGTCGTCCGACTCGGCCAGCCCGTACTGCCGCCGCTCCGCCCCGGTCGGCGGCCGCGACCGCGCGGTCCCGAACGTGCTGAACGCCAGCCCGCCGCCGGCCGCGACCCACGCGAGCAGGTTCTTCCCGTCCGAGTGCCCGGCCACGATCTCGAACGTGCCGTACACGTCGCCGTCCGCCCGAAGCTCCAGGCCTCGCCAGATGAGGCAGCGATGCTTGCTGCTGCCCCCGTCGAGCGGGCCGGCGTGGTCGATCGCGCCGCCGAGAAACCCCCCGGGGCACTGTTCCGCGTTCGCCCGGTCAACCGCGGCCGCCCATTCCGACCTGGGATAGAGGCGCGAGTTGGCCGTCGGTCGGTCGCACTCGCCGATCTTCACCGTGTACCGCTTGCCGCCCGCGGGACGGGCCACTGACGCGGCCGCCGCCTCCCGGACGTTCCCGCCGTGCCGGAGGGCGGCGTTCTCCGCCCTCACGGTCTCGAACCCGAAGATGTCGGCGATCGCCTCGCCCACGCTCGCCGCCGGCCCGGCCGGCGGAAGCTCCCGCCCCCGCTCGACAACCTGGGCCAGCGACACGTCCAGCCAGTGCTCGTTCATCTGCTCCCCCATTGCTGCCACACGATTTGCGTCATGCCCGCCCGGGCCTGGTCCGCCGGCTACCGTCGCGGCCTATTGATGGCCTTGGCGATTTTCCCACCTTTGACCACATTACCAGCCACAAGGTCCACCAGCTTGTCCTTGTGCGCCTTGAAGCCTTGCGCGAAGGCAGCTTCCGGAGAGTTGACGACGTACACGTTCCCGCCGCCGTCCCCGCCGCCGCCCCCGCCCGCCGCGGGGCTGTAGCTGCCGAACTGGCCGCCCGGGGCCCCTTGTACGGCCCCGCCCGCCCCGAACGCCCCCACCGCGCTGAACCCGCCGGCGACGACCCCGCCGTCCGCGAACGCGCTCGCGTACATGCCGCGGGACCGGCGGTCGTCCACGCGGGCCGGGATCATCCGGCCGCCCGGCAGGACCGCGTACGCCCCGTCGTCGTGGTAGACGATCGGGACGTGCTTGCCGTCGGGCCTCGGGATGATGCTGTCGTTCATGGTCCCTTCGCCGACAATCCCGATGACGGGCGACCCGGCGTTGACCACGCCGCCCGACGCGAAGTACCGGAGCCCGCCCTGGAACACCCCGCCGTCCGCCATCGCCTGGGTCGTCGTCGTCGCCCCGCCGCCGAAGTACGACCCGATCCCGGACACCAGGGCCCCGAGCACTCCGCCCAGGTTGCCCGCCGAACCATTCGCTTGAGTCTGACCGGCGGAGCCGATCAACCCCTGGATCAGGTTCCGGGACGCCATCTGGCTGAACGCCTGGACCACGTCCCGGGCGAACCCGACCATCGCGTCCTTCAGCGACCCCGTGCCCTCGATCAGGTCGACGATCCCCTTCCCGATGCTGCTCTCCAGGGCGTCCCGCACGTCGGTGCCGAATTGAATCGCCCCGGCCCGCACCCCGTCGAGTTTCAGGTCCAACTTGTCCGCCAGGTCGAGCAGGCGGCCATATTCAGCCTCAGCCGCGCCCAGGTTCTTCGCGTTCAACTCGTTCGACGGGTCCTGCCGGTACTTCTCGACGGCCGAGTCGAGCACCTTCCCCTGCCGGGGGATGGCGTCGTCGCGGAGGCCGCCGAGCTTCTGAAGATCGACGTCGCGGTCGTCGAGTCGCCGCGAGAGGGCGTCGCGCACCCCGGCGGCGTCCAACCCGACGGTCAGCCGGCCGTACGTCCCGGCGTCGTCGGCGTCCTTCAGCCCGGCGTCGGCCATGCGGCGGGCGAGCTTCTGGCGCTGGTCGAGCGGGAGCCCGTCGAAGCCGATCGCCGCCCGGTCGAACGGGAGCCCGGCCCGGGTTGCCACGTCGGCCGCCTTGTCGGAGTAGCTGGTCCGGCCTTCGGAAATTCGGCCGTACAGTCCACGCGAGACGAAGGCGGGGGCGTCGTCGAGGCTGTCGGCCAGCCGGACGCCGAAGTTCTTCGCGCTCTCCCGGAGGCCGTCCCCGACCTCGGTCATGGCCGCCTTGTAGCCCGCCTCGACCCGGTCCCGCGTGCCCGAGAGGGCCGTCAGGAGGTCGGCCAGGTGCTTGTCCCCGCCCGCCGCCATCGCGGCCGCCCCGTCGGCCAGGGCCTTGTCGAATTTGTCGACCGACTCCCGATACTGCTTCGACATTGCCCCGAGCGCGTCCCCGATTCGGAGCGGCGCTGCCGGGTCGCCGGACAGGGACGACGTGAACACCCCGTTCCCGGACCGCAGGAGGTCGGCCAGCGGGTCCTTGTTCTCGGGCGACTCGACCTGCCCGACCAGGGAGTTGATCGCCTTCGACCGCGCCCGGAAGTTCGGCCCCGAGTCCTCCGCCTTCACCAGGTCGAACACGCTCTGAGGAACTCCGGCCGGCGGCTTACCCGGGTCCCGGGGCTGGGCGACGACCACGGGGGCGGTCGCCCGGCCGAGCGCGGCGGCCAGCTTCCCGTCGAAGTCGGCGATCCGCTCCCGCAGGATGCTCTGGAGCTTCAGCGGCCGGGCGGTCGTCGCCAGGTCCACGCCGGCGTCGCCCCACGCGGCGATCATCTTCTCGGCCAGGGCCTGCCGCGCCGTCCCGCCGGCAATGCCGGACGTGTCGATGACCGCGCCCGCCCCCCGGTCGGCGTCCCGGGTCCCGACCTTGGCCCCGCCCAGGCCGTAGGTCTCCAGCACCTTCACCAGTTGCCCGAGCCGCTCGGCCTCGCGGGCCTCCGGGGCGAGCCGCAGGTACTTCTCCTTGAACCACCCGCCGACCATGCCCTTCGCGCCGCCGCCCATCGCTTCCCCGAGCACCCCGAGTTCGGCCGCGGCCTTCTCGACCGCCTCCGCGACTTGGCGAAACCCGGACCCCAGGGAGCGTCCGAGTTCCGGAAGACCGTCACTGGCGGAACCCAGCGCCTCGATCGCCTTGGTCGCGTGCTCGACCAGCCCGGCCACGCCGTCCGCGTCATCCTTCGAGCCCGACACGGACTTGAGGAACCCGGCGAGCGTCTTACTCACGTTGCTCAAGACGCGCTCAAGAGACTTGCTGATTCTTGCCGCCTGCCCCGCGAAGGCCGGGCTGTCGAGGTACGCCAGCAGCTTCGACGTGGCCCCGGTCAGCTTCTCGACCAGGGCGTCGAAGATGCCGCTGTCCCCGATCGTCGCCAGCCCCTGCCGGAACGACTCGCGCAGCTTGGTCATCTTCGTGCTGACCAGGCCCGCCAGCTTCGCCTCGACCTCCGGCCCTACAAATGTGGACGTGTACTTCTCAAGTGCGCGAATCGCCACCGCGGGATCATTGCCCACGGAAGACAGCGCACGTTCCATGTTCCCTTGGAACTCGTCGGCCACGCTCCGCGCAAGTTGGGTCAGGTTGATCCCGAACCGCCGCTTCAGGCTCGACACCGCCTGCGCCCCGCCCCCCTCGACGAGTTCCCGGACCGCAACCTGGCCGCCGGCGACGCCCTGCTCCGGCGAGAGCACCGCCAGCCGGCGGACGAGGCGTTCGTATTCCTCGACCGCCTTCGTCGCCTGGGCCGTGTCGCCGAACGTGAGCCGGGCCGACAGCGTCGGGTTCACGGCCAGGGCGGTCGCACTGTCCCTCAGCCCTTCGACCGTGGCCGGGGACGACCGCGCGGCCTTGTTGATCGAGCGGTTCAGGTCCTTCGCGGCCACCATCCCCATGACGCCGCTGAGCGACGCTTCAAACTTCCTGCTGGCTTCAGTGGCGTCGAGCATTTCCTGCGCGATGTCGGCAATGGGCTGGATGACGGCGCTGTTGAACGCCCGGCCGAGCCGTTCGATCACGAAGATCGTGCCGGCCGTCGCGTTGATCGCCCGGTACAGCTTGTCGACGCTCCCGGCCGCCGCGCCGGCCCCGGTCCCCACGCCCTTGAACGCCCAGGTCAGCGACGACAGCCCGCG
>JAQGHJ010000101.1 GCA_028288905.1 Phycisphaerales bacterium
TCGGGGCTCCGGAGGCGTACCCTCCGTCTCAGCACTCAGCACTTCTTCACGTCCCACACCCGCCGGGTCGCCGCGATCAGGCCCATCGCCAGCATGACGCCGAGGCCGGAATAGGCGGCCGGGGGGAGCGGGATCGGGGTCGGGCCGGCGGACGGGGCCGGGTCGACCGGGGCGGCGACGATCGTCGGGCGGAGCAGTCCGGCGATGCTGGCGGTGCCGCCGGCGATCCAGTCCTGGCCGTACGGCCCGGACACCTCGTCGGCCACGGCGAACGTCGCCCGCCCGCCGGCGTCGTACGTGGTCGCATCGGTCTTGACGATCAGCACCGGCGGCCCGCCGAGCCCGGGGGTGTCGCTGGCGAGCGTGATCCGGCTGCCGTCGGCCGACCGGGACGCCCGGACGAGAGCCTCGAAGTCGAGCCCGCCGGTCACCGCGGTCTTGGCCTTGGCGAACGACGATACGGTCAGCTCCGACCGCTCGGCCGCCTCGGAGAACCCGGCCGCGTCCAGCACGTCCACGTCGTACACGAACGTGAGCGACCCGCCGACGTCGTACACCGCGCTGCGGAGCACGCCCTTGAGGGTGCCGGCCGTCGGGCGGTCGGTGGCGGCGTAGTCGATCGCGAACGCGGACGACGTCTCGGCCAATGCCGAGCCGGCCGGCAGCATCAGGTCGACCGAGTCGACCGGGATCGACTGCCCGGGGTCGACCGCCCCGGCGGACGCCAGCGCGGGGGCCAGGAGGAGGGAGCACAGGGCCGCGGCGGCGCGGCGGGCCGGGAGGGTAAGGGTGGAGCGCATCGGTTGGAGTCCTTTCGCCGGGGGTCGTCGGTCGCGGTCGCCGTCGGGTGGAGCGGATCCGCCGCCGTCGGGCGTGCGGCCGGGAAATCGGCCCCGCCTACGCTGCTTTCGGCCGCGCGGGCCGGCCGGCAATAGCGGTAGGCGTTTATGGGACGGCGGGCGGGAAAGGGGAGCGGACCCAGGGTGGGTTGTCGGGCGTCGCGGGGGGCGACGGGGATGTGGTGAGCGTGGTAGCCGACCCTCGGAAATGGCGGGAGATTGTCGTGTCGATCTGGCTCCCCCCACACCCTCCGGGCGGGGGCGGGGACGGGGACGGGGGCGAGAGTGAACGTGAAGCGGAACGGGGCCCACTGGCTACCCCGCGAGACCCAGGTGGATGTTCCGCCGATCGGACCTGCCTCACGCCGGAGGCAGCGCGGGCGCGAGCCCGCGGCTGCCCCGGGTGCTGACGCTCGCTCGGCTCCTCCCCCCGCGAAGAGGCAAGCGGCCACGCCGACCCGTTCGGCATGCACCCTCACCCCTGCCCTCGCCCAGACGGAGAGGGGGAGGCGCGGCCGACGCGCCGGCGACCTTCCGGGGAACAAGCGGTGCCGCGTCCCTGCTGCCTACAACCGCCCGCCTGCAGGCCCCGCAGGCCCCCACCGCCATTGCCCGCCGCCCCGGGTCTCCTATACTCACCGGGCCATGCTTCCACCGCTTCGTCGACAACGCGCCCGCGAGCTGGCCATGCAGGTCCTGTTCCTGTGGGACGCCAACGGCCAGAGCGACCCGGCCCTCGCCCGGGCGGCAATGATCGGGTCGGCGACCGCGGTCGAGCTGCCGCTGACGGCCGCCTCGCCGCCCGCCGCCCCCCCGCCGGAGCCGCCGGACGCGGAGGTGATCGAGCTCGCCGTCTCGATGGCTTTGGGCGCGTGGGAAAACCGGGCCGCGTCCGACACCTGGGTCGTCCGACTCGCCCCCCAGTGGCCGCCCCGCCGCCAGCCCGGCGTCGACCGGAACATCCTCCGGCTGGCCGTCTGGGAGATGACCCACGCGGACACCCCGCCGAAGGTCGTGATCGACGAGGCGATCGAGATGGCCAAGCGGTTCAGCACCGAGAACAGCCCGTCGTTCGTGAACGGCGTGCTCGACGCCGTCTACCGGGAAGTCCAATCGTTGACCGCCGGCGGGCTGCCGGCGGGTCAGTAGCCAGGGGTCAGTGGTCTGTAGTGAGTGGTCAGTAGTGGGGCCACGCGCTGCCGACCGGGCGATGACGTCGGTGCCGTTCCGCCACTACTGACGACTGACGACGGACCACTGACTTCCCCCCGCCATGGCCTTCTTCGCCAAGACGCTCGACAAGCTCAAGGGTGCCCTGCGGAAGACCGCGGCGGTGCTGAACACGGACGTGCGGACGCTGTTCGTCCCCGGCCGGCAGATCGACGAGCCGTTCCTCGGCGAGATCGAGGAGCGGCTGCTCCAGTCGGACATGGGCGTGGCGAACGTCGACCGGATCGTCGGCACGATCCGCGACCGCTGGCGGCTCGGCCGGATCAAGAACGCCGACCAGGCCGGGCAGGTCATCCGCGACCAGGTGCTGGCGATGCTCACCGCCCCGTCCCCGCCGGCGGCGGACGGCGGGCCGCCCCCGCGGGACGGGAACGACCGCGAGCTGCACTTCGCCCCGGCCGGGCCGACGGTCATCCTCGTCGCCGGTATCAACGGGGCGGGCAAGACGACGAGCATCGCCAAGCTCGCCTGGCTGTTGAAGAACGAGCTGGGCAAGAAGGTCATGGTGTGCGCCAGCGACACGTTCCGGGCCGGGGCGGTGCACCAACTCGGGATCTGGGCTGAGCGGATCGGGGTCGACATCGTCCGGCACAAGCAGGGGGCGGACCCGGCCGCCGTCGCGTACGACGCGTGCGAGGCGGCCAAGGCCCGCGGGTTCGACGTCCTGATCGTCGACACGGCCGGCCGGCTGCACACCCAGGACCACCTGATGCGGGAGCTGACCAAGATCCGCGACGTGGTCGCCAAGCGGATCCCGGGCGCGCCGCACGAGGTCCTGCTCGTGCTCGACGCGACGACCGGGCAGAACGCGGTGCTTCAGGCGAAGCACTTCGGCAAGGCGATCGACGTCACCGGCATCTTCCTGGCGAAGCTGGACGGGACGGCCAAGGGCGGCGTCGTGCTGTCGATCAAGCAACAGCTGGACATCCCGGTGAAGTTCATCGGCCTCGGCGAGACGCCGCAGGACGTCGAGTCGTTCGACCCGGAGCGGTTCGTCGAGGCACTGTTCGGGGCGTCACCCACATCGGCGTGAAGGTCAGCGGGTGTTTCTCGGCGGTGGAGTGGCATGGACGCTACCGACTGTTGCATCCTCAACGCCGGTGGCGGTTCGTGGGCGTTCGCGCCACTCGCCGAGTTGTTGAGCTGTGCTCTGTGGATCGACGTTGCGGCGGTGCCGCGGCACTTCAACTATCTCCTGCTGGCCGACGACGCCGTCGCGGACGCGCGGCAAAGCTTCTTCATCCCGGTCGCGAGTATGGAATTGGCCGCGGACAAGCGCGCATTGGCACGCGTGTTCGCGGCGCGGTCCGTGCCGACGCCCGAGACGCATTTGGTTGAGTCGCTCGAAGATGCCCGGCGGCTCGCCGCAACCGATGGTGGGAAGTCATGGTGCCTCAAGTTCCCAACCGGATGCGGGGCAACCGGCCACCGCCTATTGACGAACGAGACGGCCGTGCTCGACACATGGCCTCGGCCGCTGGTCGTGCAAGAGTTCATCCGGATGGAGCGACCGGAAGTCTTTCGTCTTTATGCGGCCGGCGGGCATCTTTTCGGTTGGGTCGCAAGACGCTTCCCGCCGGGGGTAAAGCCATCCCCGTGGGTCGCTCACGCGCGAGGTGCCCAATACGAGTTAGCAGGAAATCCACCCGCCGGCGCGATGGCCGCCGCTCGTGCCGCGCTGGACGTGACCGGCTTGCTCGCGACGTTCGGATGTGTGGATCTGCTCCGCCGCACGACCGGTGAGTGGGTGGTCCTCGAAGTCGGAACGGACGGCATGTTCAATCATGTGGACCGCGACTTGGGGTTGCCAGAGTTGGAACTAGATATTCAGCAGCGGATTGCGGAAGCGTTCTGGCAGAAGGTCTCAGACCGGCGACCGTGGGGTGACCGCTGGCACCCACGTCCGTCGGCCGTAGCGTGACCTCGGTCCGTTCACGCCACACTCTGGATGTCCGACGACCTCCTTCAGATCTCCATCACCCGCACCATCGTCCCCTTCGGCAGCGCCGGCTCGTTCTCAGCCCGCACTAGCAGCCCGTTCGCCCGGGCGAGGGTGAACACGTCGGCCGACCCCTTCCACGCCAGCACCTCGACGGCCGGCAGCTCGTTCTGGGCGCTCGTGTGCCCGACCGGTTGGGTACGGATCACCGGCTGGTAGAACTCCCGCGGCCCGTTGGCCGGCAGCCCGGCGGCCAGTCGGCCGGTCAGCCACCGGTCCGACGGCGGCCCGCCCGCCAGCCGGGCCAGCACCCGGGCCGCCAGCCGGACCGTGCAGACGAACGCGCTGACCGGGTTGCCGGGCAGGCCGAAGACGAAGCAGTCCGTGGTCAGTCGTCCGTGGTCAGTAGTTGAAGTGCCGCCTCGCAGCTCGCCACCGCCCGCGCCGCCCTCGCTACTCGCACCGAAGGGTGTTCCACCGCTGCTGTCGTCCCCGCCGCCCTCACTACTGACCACGGACGACTGACCACTGGCTCGCCCGAACACGAACGGCTTGCCCGGCTTCAGCCGCACCTTCGTGATCTTCAGGTCGACGCCGAGGTCGATCAGGGCGGCGGGGACGTAGTCGTAGTTGCCCATGCTCATCCCGCCGGTGACGAACAGGGCGTCGTGGGCGAGCCCGCCGGCGACGGCCGCCCGGATCGCGTCGGGGTCGTCGGTGACCACGCCGAGGTCGGTCACGTCGCACCCGAGCCGGTCGAGCAGGGCGACGAGCATGACGTTGTTCGAGTTGCGGATCTGCCAGTCGGCCGGCGTGGTGCCGACCGGGACAAGCTCGTCCCCGGTGCCGAGGACGGCGACGCGGGGGCGGGCGTACACGTCCAGCTCGGCCGCCCCGACGCTGGCGGCGACGGCGAGCGCCGGGGCCTCCAGCAGGGTGCCGGCCGGCAGCACGACCTGCCCGGCCGGGCAGTCGCTGCCGCGGCGGGCGATCGCGTACCCGGGCGGGACGCCCTTCGTCACCCGTACCCGCCCGCGGGCCTCGACGAAGCCGCCCCCGGCCGCCCCGCCGTCGTGCACCTCCGACGTTTGCTCGACCGGAACGACGGCCTCGGTGCCGGGCGGGACGGGCGCGCCGGTCATGACGGCCATCGCCTCGCCCTGCCCGATCGGGCCGGGGGCGGGCATGCCGGCCGGCACCTCTCCGACGACCGGCAGCTCGGCCGGGGCGGCGGCCGTGACGGTGTCCGGCCGCACGTCCGCCGCCCGGACCGCGTACCCGTCCATCAGCGCCTTGTCGAACGGCGGGTAATCCCGGTCGGCCGACACCTCCTTGGCCAGCCGCAGCCCGCGGCATTTCGACAACGGCAAGCGGACGATCCGCGGGGAAACCGGCTCGGCGTCCAGGAGGTCGACGGCGTGGCGGACGCTCAGGAGCGGGGACACGTCGGGGTCGGTTGGGGCGGGCACGCCGCCGATGATCGGCCCGCGGCCGGCGGGGGTCAACGCGGTGGGGTGGGCGGTGACGCTCCGATTGCGCGGCCCGGCTCCCCCTCTCCCTCCGGGAGAGGGCGGGGGTGAGGGTGAATGCCGAGGCGGCCCCGGACTTGCCGAGCCACCGGGACCGATGGCGCGGGGGCCGTTCGACTTTCATCCCCACCCGCCGGGGCAAGGCCCCGCCGACCTCTCCCGGTGGGAGAGGGGAAATACCGGCGTTCGGCGTCGCCGCCTGAACGGAAACCCGATAAGACTCGTGCCGGAGACCGCCCGGCTCCGAAGGGGTGATAGACTCCCGCCCCCGCGGTCAGCCTGGCCGTCGCTGAGCGTCTGGGTGAGGGTGCGTGCCGGACGGGCGGGATCGCGGGTGGATTGCGGGGCGAGACGGGAGCGCAGGCGAGTGATCGGAGAGTTCCTACAAGCCGACCTGGAAGAGATCATCGCCCGCAAGGCGTGGGACGAGCTGCGGGACGCGCTGTCCGAGCTGGACCCGCCGGACGTGGCCGAGATCCTGACCGATTTGCCGGCGGCCGACACGGGGGTGATCTTCCGGGTGCTGACCCGGGAGCGGGCGGCGGCCGCGTTCAGCTACCTGCCGGTGGACGAGCAGGAGGAGCTGATCCGGAGCCTGTCGCTGGAGCAGACGACCGGGCTGGTGGCCGAGATGACGCCGGACGACCGGGCCCGGCTGCTCGACGAGCTGCCGGCCGACGTCACCCGCCGGCTGCTGGCCGCCCTGAGCCCCGAGGAGCTGAAGGCGACCCGCGACCTGCTCGGGTACCCGCCTGGCACGGCCGGGCGGTACATGACCCCGGAGTACGTCGCCGTCCGCCCGGACATGACGGCCGCCGAGGCCCTGCGGCACGTCAAGCGGACCGGCCGGGGGAAGGAGACGCTGGCGATCGTGTACGTGGTCGACGCCGGCGGGCGGCTCGTCGAGGACGTGCGGCTCGGGGCGCTGGTGATGGCGGACGACTCGGTGTCGGTCGCCGACATCGAGGACCGCCCGCTCGTGAGCATCCCGGCCGCCGCTAGCGGGGACGACGTGGTCGCCGCGTTCGAGCGGTACGACCGGGTCGCCCTCCCGGTCGTCGACGCCGACGGCAAGATGCTCGGCATCATCACGGCCGACGACGTCCTGGAGTTCAGCCAGCGGAAGGCGACGGCCGAGATGCAGAAGCTCGGCGGTAGCGAGGCGCTGGACCGCCCGTACTTCGAGGTCGGGTTCTTCGAGATGCTCAAGAAGCGCGGCGGGTGGCTGGCCGCCCTGTTCCTCGGCGAGACGCTGACCGCCACCGCGATGGGCCGGTACGAGTCGGAGATCGCCAAGGCGGCCGTCGTCGCCCTGTTCGTCCCGCTCATCATCAGCTCCGGCGGGAACAGCGGGTCGCAGGCGACGTCGATCCTGATCCGGTCGCTGGCGCTGCAGGAGGTGAAGCTGGCCGACTGGTGGCGGGTGTTCCGCAAGGAGCTGTCGACCAGCCTCGTGCTCGGCACGTTCCTCGGGGCGGTCGGGTTCTGCCGGGTCAGCCTGTGGTACGCGCTCGGGTGGAAGGACTACGACGGCCACCCGTTCCTGATCGCCGCGACCGTGTGGGCAAGCCTCGTCGGGGTCGTCACGTTCGGGTCGCTCGTCGGCAGCATGCTGCCGTTCCTGCTGCGGAAGGTCGGGCTCGACCCGGCCACCGCGAGCGCCCCGTTTGTCGCGACGCTCGTGGACGTGACCGGGCTGGTCATCTACTTCACCGTTGCGTCGATGATCTTGAAGGGGACGCTGTTGTGAGGCGGAGCGGGGCCGCGGCTGCGGCGTGTCGGGCCGGGCCGGGCCGGGCCAAAACCCCCAGTGACATCTGGTACGGATTCAGTTTGCTCGTGACGCCGGGTCGGGCATCCGCCGCCTGGCAGGGGAATGGAAAACGCCCGCCGGACTCGCCGGCGGGCGTTCGATGAAGATCGGACGACGACGAAGCCGCTCGCCTCAGTTTACCGGCTGCCGGCGCTGACGCCGCGCCGCCAAGCCGGCGAAGGCGGCCGCAATCACAACCCCGGCGGTAGACGGCTCCGGGACGGACTCGACCGTCAGGTTATCGAACACCGTGAACAGCAGGTCCGGGTGCCGGGTGGTCGAAGAATTGACGTCCGATTGGCCCAACGCAAGGTTCGCCCCGCCGAGGGTGAGCGTGCTGGCATCCAGCGTCGCGATGCGGGTGCCGTCAACGTCCCAGGTAACCGTGTTGCCGTCCTTGGTCAGGACGACCTTGTGCCAAGCGAACCCGAACGCTCCCGCTTGGGTGGTGCCCGCCTGCGTGTTGGCCGCGTCGCTCCCATACTCCGCTGTCGACAACGACTGCTGGACGCCGGGGGCCGCGACCGACGGGAACAACGTCATGTAATAAGCGTTGGCGTTGGAGGTAGAGCCGGCCGAGTAGACCCCCGAGGCCGCCGTAGAACTGGTGCCCGACGCCGGAAAGACGCGAAAGTCATCCGTGAGGCCACCGTCGCCGGTGGCCGCGAACCCCACCCCGTCCATTTGTCCGCCGGTGACGAGCGCGGTACTGCCGACCACCAAAGGAGCGTTTCCCGACGTGCCGACTGCGAACAGGACGTTGTTCGTGCCGCCCTGAGAGTTAGCGTTGTCGGCCAGACCGCTAGCGTTTGGGGCCCCGTTGAAGTTCGACCAAGCGTCGAACGACACCCGGTACGAGGTCCCGAAGTTCTTGCCGGTGGGGGACACGGACAGGCCCGACGTCACGCCGGCGGGCCGGGACGTCACCGGGGCCACAGCGCCGCCGGGGATGTTGGCTCGCAGCCGCAACCCGAGCGTGTCGGTGGACCCGGTTGGGGCTGGGATTCCGTAGGCAGAGTAGTCAAAGGCGAACTGGGCCGACTGCAGGCTCGCGTTGGCAGCCGGGGCGACATTCACCGTCCAATTGGCACTGGTGTTGGTATTGAAGTTGTCCGAAAACAACACGTCGCCCAACGCCGGGCTTACCGCCGGTGCCAGAACTGCTCCGCCGGCTAAGAGAAGGTGATTTAAACGCATCTTTTTTCCTTCCCTCCAAAACCGGCCACAACGCACGTCCTGCCGCGCAGACATCACCTCCGCAATCGATGTAATACAACCACCCTTCGGCGTGCGTCAAGGAGAATCGGGCCAGAGTACCGCGGTTACGCCAGCGCCTTGATCGCCTTCTCGATCCCCGCCGGG
>JAQGHJ010000113.1 GCA_028288905.1 Phycisphaerales bacterium
AGGCGTTCAAGGGCGTCGAGATCGGCCTCGGGTTCGAGACGGCCCGCCGGCCCGGGAGCCTGGTGCACGACGAGATCTTCTACGACGCGGCCCTACGGGACACGCCGACGCTCGGGTTCGCCCGCGGTAGCAACAACGCCGGCGGGTTGGAGGGCGGGATGACGAACGGCATGCCGGTCGTCGTCCGCGGGGCGATGAAGCCGATCAGCACGCTCGGCAAGCCGTTGCGGAGCATCGACCTGACGACGAACCGAGAGTCCGAGGCCGGGTGGGAGCGGAGCGACATCAGCGCGATCTCGGCCGCCAGTTGTGTAATGGAAAACGTCGTCGCGTTCGAGGTTGCCCGGGCCCTGCTCGAGAAGTTCGGCGGGGACTCGCTAAGGGAGGTCCGGCAGAACTACGACGCCTACCTGACGGCGGCACGGTCGGTGGCGATCGCTCGTTAATTCAGGGTAGGGTGCGTCGGACGCACTCTCGTTGCCCCCTCGTGCCTCGCGATGTTCCCTTGGCCGGCCCTACGGCACGAGTTGACGGGCCGGCCCACCGTCGGGCGAGAGCTCGCCCACCATCCCGCCCGCCGGCGGGTTCAGGTGGGCCTCCAGCCGCCGGGCGAGTTCGGGCCACGTCATGGCACCCTTGCTGATGAACTCGGCGGCCCCGAGCTTGGTCACCTGCCGGCGGGTCGTCTCGTCGGTGACGGCCGAGTAGACAATGATCGGTACGCCGGCCATCGCCGGCCAGTCCTGCAACTCTTCAAGGACAGCCAGTCCGTCCACCTCGGGCATGGACAGGTCGAGCAGGATGAGGTCCGGGCGGGTGCCGGCAAGAAGGTCGAGCGCGTCGGCCCCGCCGGCAGCCAGCAGCGGCTCGTGCCCCGCCCGCCGCAATAGCAGGGACAGGCCCAGCCGGATGCTGTCGGTGTCGTCGACGACCAGGATGCGGGCCATTTCAGTCTCCAGGAGCCGTGCTTGCACGTCGGCCGACTCAGCCGTGGCGGTCGATCGGCACCCACGGCGTCGTCGGTCTTCCGCACCGCGGCACCGCGGTGTTCGGAATCCGGGAGGATCCTATAGTCATAATATGAGGCCCTTGTCCGAGTTGGGTGAGACGCACTTCATATGGCCCCTGTTTTATGGGTGGCCGGGCGGTCTGGGTTCCATCAGAAGATTTGTCACGTCGAGCGGTTCGGTGACCATAGCTAACTCGCCCGACCCGGTGCGAGGCCACTCTTCGGGCGGACGGTCGCGGTAGAGTTCGACTCCGTTGCCATCGGGGTCGTGCAGGTAGAGCGCTTCGCTGACGCCGTGGTCAGCCGCCCCTTCGAGGGCGACGCCCGCCGCCACCAGCCGCCGGAGCGCGTCCGCCAGGAGCGGCCGCGTGGGGTACAGGATCGCCAAATGGTAAAGCCCGGTCGAGCCCAGCGGCGGAGGCCGGCCGCCGAGGCTTTCCCACGTGTTGAGCCCGATGTGGTGGTGGTACCCGCCGGCCGAGATGAACGCCGCACCCTTGCCGAACCTCTGCGTGAGCTGAAAGCCAAGCACTCCGCAGTAAAAGGCGAGCGACCGATCGAGGTCGGCCACCCGCAGGTGGACGTGCCCGATCCGGACGCTCGGGTCGATCGGCACGGGCCGGCCGGGAGTGGAATCGACCATGAAACTTTCCGGCTTATGTCCGGCGGGTGGGGCAACGTCGCGCGGTGAGCCTCCCGCTACGGTGGCGGGCGACCCGATATTGTTCTGGAAGCCGAACTTAGCACAAGTTATAACAGTCTGCTCACCGCCGTAGGAGGAGCACTGGTCTGCCGACGCGTTGGCAACGTTGACGGCGTCGCTTCTCCAAAGCCGATGAGCTCCTCTACTTGTTTGTCGGGCCGCTTGGTGTCGGGCGGTCGCAAATCTCTCTGGACGTAACGGGCTGAGGGCTGCCGAGCGCCGGCCCAAGGCCTCTTTGGCCTCGTCGGCACGGGGCCGAGCGGGCGGCGCGGTTTCGGGCGTACACGGTTACCGACATTCGGTGGTGAGGCGGGTCGGCTGCGAGCCGGGCCGGCGGTCTGGTTTTATTTACCGGTAGGGGTACGAGCATGTCGGATCGTCGACGGAAGTCAGGGGTTCGGGCGGTTGCGGGGCGGGCGGATGAGCGGCGGGCGGCTGGCATGGCGGCCGCCGCCCGCGAAGCGGGCGTGGCGTGGGACCGCTTGGAGGGCCGCGTGCTGATGTCGTCGGCGCCGGCCGCCGCGGGGCCGGTGGCCCGGGTTGCGTCGGCCGTCGTGCTGGCGGCGGCTACCCCCGCCATTCCGGCCGTCACGTCGCTGACGCTGATTAACGCAGACACCGACCAGCCGATGGTCGGCCTGACCACCCTGACGAACGGGGCGACGCTCGACCTGTCGAAGCTCCCGACGAAGCGGATGAACGTCCGGGCGAACGTGAACAGCACTGCACTCAGCGTGCGGTTCGCCTACGACTCGAACGCGAATTACCGGGTCGAGAGTGGGGCCCCGTTCTCGCTCGCCGGCGACAGCGGCGGCAACTACGCCCCGTGGACCCCCACCGTCGGCAGCCACACGATCAAGGTGACGCCGTATAGCAAGACCGGCGCGACCGGCACCGCCGGGGCGGTGTTCACGATCACGTTCAAGGTGGTGGCGGGGACGACAACGGTCCCGCCGGTCGTACCGCCCACGGTTCCGCCCCCGCCGGTCGTCGTCAAGCCCGTCGCGGACCTGATCAACGCCGCGACCGACCAGAAGATCGCGACCCTGACCGACGGGTACGTGATCGACCTGTCCAAGATCGGCACCCGGCTGAACATCCAGGGGACGCCGGTCGGGACGGCCGGCAGCCTGGACTTCCGGATCGACGGCGTGTCGATCAAGACGGAGTCGTTCGCCCCGTACACGATTGGCGGCGACGCGATCGTCAACGGTAAGACCGACTACCTCGACTGGACCCCGCCCGTCGGGCAGCACACGTTCCAAGTCGTGCAGTGGTCGAAGGCGGCGGCGACCGGGACGGTTCAAGGGACCACCACGTTGGCTCTGACGGTGCTGCCGGCCATCGTCGCTCCGCCGCCGGTGCCGCCCGTGCCCCCGACGGTTCCGACGGTGCCGGGGTTGTCGGGCCTGACGCTTGTGAACGCGAACACGGACTTAGCCGTCGGGCCGCTGGCGGCGTCCGGGACGACGATCGACCTAACGAACGGGCAGGCGGCGTTCACGATCCGGGCCGACCCGGCGACCGGCACGTCGGCCGGCCCGGCCGTCGGCAGCGTCGTCTTCGCCGTCGACGGGGTTGCGGCAACCGACGACGCCGCACCGTTCACGCTCGGCGGCGAGGACGGGGTCGACCTGCTGCCGTGGGCCGCGACGGTCGGCACGCACGTAATCCAGGTGACGCCCTACGCGCTGGCCGGCGGGCTCGGCGACGCCGGGGCGGCCGTGACCGCGACCGTCACGGTCACGAACACGGTCCCGCCGCCGCCGCCGCCGGTCCCCGTGCCGGGGCCGACCGCGTACCTGATGAACGCCGCCACCGAGGCGAAGATTGCCACCCTGACGGACGGGTACGTGATCGACCTCGGCTCGGTCGGGACCCGGTTGAACATCCGCGCCCTGCCCGTCGGGACGGCCGGCAGCATCGTGTTCAAGATCGACGGCGCGGTCGTTAAGACCGAGACGACGGCCCCGTACGCGATCGGGGGGGACAACGGTCCCAGCGACTACCTCGATTGGACGCCGCCCGTCGGGCAGCACGTGCTGCAGGTGGTCCAGTACAGCGCCGCCGGCGGGGCCGGGACCGTGCAGGGCACGACCACGCTCGCCCTCACCGTGCTGGCCGCCCCGCTGCCGCCGGCGAACGCGGTGAGCGTGGCCGCCGTCGACCCGACGGCGAAGGAGACCGGGCAGGACGCCGGGGCGTTCCTCGTCAGCCGGACCGGCCCGACGACCGCCCCGCTGGTCGTGGCATTGGCCGTGGGCGGGTCGGCGGCCGAGGGGCTGGACTACGCCGCCCTGCCGCGGACGGTGACGATCCCGGTCGGGGCCGCCACCGTGACGTTCCCGGTGGTGGCGTTCGACGACGTGACCCAGGAGGCGGACGAGACGGCGACCGTGACGCTGGTCACCGGGGCCGGCTACTCGATCGCGCCCGCCCTGCCGTCGGCGATCGTCACGATCGGCGACGATGACGCCCCGGCCGCCCAAATGCCGTTCACCGGCCGCCCGGTCGCCGTCCCGGCGGCCGTCGTCCAAGCGGAGGACTTCGACACCGGCGGCGACTTCGTCGCGTACCACGTCCCGTTGGGCATCGCGACGACCAACCCGTACCGCCCCGGCGTCATACCGCCGATCGCGGCGACGGCCGACGGCGACGGCGGGTATCAGCTCGATCAGGCCCCGATCGATTCGTACTACGAGTACGCCGCCGACGTGGCCGCTCCGGGGCTGTACGACCTGACGATCCGGTACGCCGCTGGAACGGACGGCGGCACCGTTCACGTCCAGCTGGACGACGTGGACGTGACCGGGCCGATCACCCTCGCCCCGACCGGCGGGTGGGACGCGTACCAGGTGGTCACGGTGTCGAACGTCCCGCTCGGGATCGGGCGGCACAACCTGACGCTCGGGTTCGACTCGGCCCCGGTGCAGGGCGGCGCGGTGGCGAGCGTCGACTGGTTCGCGTTCGCCCCAGCGGCGGCCGTCGCGGGACCGGCCTCGGTCGCCGGTGGGTCGGCCGCCCCGGCCCCGGTGCTGTCGGCCGCGCCGGTCGGGACGACCGGTCTCGCCCTGTCCTGGGCCGCCCCGGCCGGCGGCGACCTCTCCGACGTCGTCCGGTACCGCGTCACGTACACCGGCGACGCCTACCCGTACGCCCCGGCCGGGCAGCGGCAGACACTGGACGTGCCGGGCACCGCGTCGTCGGTCGTGCTGAGCGGGCTCGTCCCGTTCACGCTGTACACCGTCGACGTGACCGCGATCGACGCGGCCGGCGACGCCCGGCCCGCCGCCCGCGCCACCCCGATGACCGCCCCGCTGGCGACCCAGCGGCGATACCTGTACTCGCTCGACGCGCCGCGGAACAAGATCGGGTTCACGAACAACCCCCGGCAGATCCAGGTGTTCGACGTGTCGGCCGGGCACCAGTGGGTGCGGAACATCCCGCTGCCGGCCGGCGTGTTCAACATCCGCGGGCTGGCGGCGAGCGTGGCGACCGGGCGGCTGTTCG
>JAQGHJ010000174.1 GCA_028288905.1 Phycisphaerales bacterium
TCGACGTCGTCGAGACCCCGCTGAAGCCGACCCAGGTCGACGAGTTCGTCCGCAACGTGCTGCCGCTTCACCCGGCCCACACGTTCGGCCTGTACGACGGGCGGACGAAGAAGCTGTACCAGCTCACGTGCACGAACCCGGACGTGCTGGCCCCGCTGGAGCCGACCCAAAGCGAACCGTGGCGGCGGCTGGACGTGGCGATCTTGCAGCGCTACCTGATCGACGAGGCGATCACGCCCCGATTTGGCGAGCCGACGCGGGCGTACACGGCCGACGCCGACGCGGTCGTGCCGATGACCGACGGTAAGACGCACCATGTCGCCCTGCTACTGCGGTCGACGCCGCTCGGGGCCCTGGAGCAACTCGGCCGGTACGGCGAGGTGATGCCGCCGAAGAGCACGTACTTTTACCCCAAGCTGGCGACGGGGATGGTCATCAACCCGCTGGAGTAAGGGCGACGGCGACCGACTGCCGCCGATCGACGCGTTTCCCCTGTGGCACGGGTTTCCAACCCGTGGGTGCGTGTACCCACGCACGCGGGCCGTACCCGGCCCGATCCGCTCTGAATGCCTACGTCGCCGCCGCCCTCAACCAAAAAGGCTTGCAGGTACGCAAGCCACGGGTTGGAAACCCGTGCCACGAAAGACGAGGACCCACCCCATGTTCGACCTCATCCTGCCCTCCTACGCGTTCGCCCCGACGTACGTCCACAAGCTGGTCGACGACGTGCCGGACGAGCGGTGGTGCGAGCAGCCGGTCGCCGGCGTCGCGCTGAACCACGCGGCGTTCACGGTCGGGCACCTGGCCTGGGTCCACGACAGCGTGACCCAGATGATCGGCGGCACGCCCGACCTGCCGGCCGAGTGGAAGCCGCTGTTCGCCACCGGGGCTAAGCCGCTGCCGGACCGGTCGGCCTACCCGCCGCGGGACGCGCTGCTGGCCGCGTTCGACGCCGCCCACGCGAAGCTCGGGTCGGTCGTACTGACCGCCGACCCGGCCGCCCTCGCAGCCCCCGCCCCGGAGCGGATGCAGAAGCGGTTCCCGACCGTCGGCGCGATGCTGGCCGGGCTCATGTCGATGCACTACGGGAGCCATATCGGGCAGTTGTCCGCGTGGCGGCGGGCGATCGGGATGCCGTCGGTCTTCTGAGGCGGCCGGGCGACTGGCCGCGCCAACTTTTTGTGAGGGCACGACGCCGTCCGCCCTTCCGTCGACGCAGAAAATAGAAAAGACGTTGACACGGCCACTCCTTAACTCTATTTTATAGAGAACTCTATTGGAGGCAATGATGACTGATGTGGCTCAGATCGGCGAAGACCTCGCGTTCGTCAAGCAGGCCGTCCGGCGGCGAGACCGCCGGCCGGACCTGTTCCCCGTGTACGTCGCTTGGGCGTCCTACGTCCTCGTCGGGTACGTCCTGCTTGACCTCCGCCCGGACTGGGGCGGGACGTTCTTGGCGCTGGCGTGGATCCCGGCCGCCCTCGTCGCTTGGCGGTTCCGGCACCGGCCGACCGGCGGGGACGAACCCCTCTACACGGCCGACGACCGCCGGGCCGGGCTGCACTGGGGCGGCGGGATCGGGCTGGCCATTCTGGCCGGACTCGGGTTGCAGTTTGTGCTCCCGCATCTCCGTGGCCCGGCCGGCGGGCAGGTAATAGTGGTCCTCATCGGGGTCGTCTACTTTCTCGGCGGCGTCCACTTCGACCGGCGGTTCCTGTGGCTCGGGCCGGCGATGATCGTCGGCGGACTGTCGATCTCGGCCATTCCCACCCTGCCGTGGACCTGCCTCGGCTTGCTGGTGGCCGGCGGCCTGGTGCTCCCATCCCTGTTCAAGCGGGGAGGTGCCCGTGCCCAAGCCGCCGCCTGATGCGCTGTCGCCCGCGCGGCCGCCGCCGGCCGAGGCCCCGCCCGGGCTGGACGGGCTGGACCCGCTGCTTCAGCACCGGAGCCGGCTCGGGGCGATGGTGCTCCTGAGCACGGCCGACTCGATCGCGTTCTCCCACTTGCGGGACCTGCTTCAGGAGACCGACGGCAATCTCGGGGCCCAACTCCGTAAGCTGGAGGAGGCTGGCTACTTGGCCGTGACCAAGCAGTTCGTTGGCCGCAAGCCGGTCACCCGATACGCGATCGTGCCGGCCGGCCAAGCCGCGCTCCGTGGGCACCTGCGGGCGATGGAGGCGCTGATCAAGTCGGCGAAGGTGTGAGGTGCCGGGTGTTGAGGAACCTCTCGCACGGTCACGCGCCGAGAGGCTCGCGGACGGCCCGAACAGCCACCGCCCGCAAATTTGGTCGTCCTGAGGTACGCCGAAGGGCCTCCCGTCCCTCGCGCGAGGGACGGGAGGCCCTTCGGCGTACCTCAGGACGGCAATGCGGCGGCGCGGCAATCCGAGTCTTCCCGCCGGATGCGGCGCCACCCGGCCCTCACGCCATGATCCCTGTCACCGGCTTCCCGTAGCTGATCGGCACCGGCCGGTTGTTCAAGTCGCGGACCTCGGTCGCCGGGTCGATGCCGAGCAGGTGGTACATCGTCGCGGCCAGGTCGTCCGGGCGGACGGGGGCGTCGGCCGGGTACATGCCGTGCTTGTCGCTCGCCCCGTGAACGTACCCCCGCTTCACCCCACCGCCGGCGAGCAGTGCGGTGTAGCACTGCGGCCAGTGGTCGCGGCTGATCTGGGCGTTGATCTTCGGGGTCCGGCCGAACTCGCCCATCCAGACGACCAGCGTCTCGTCGAGCATCCCGCGGTTCTCCAGGTCGGTCAGCAGGGTCGGGAGCGTCTGCTCGGTGATCGGCAGGTGCCGCTTCTCGATGATCGGGAACATGCGGGTGTTGTCGAACCCGTGGGTGTCCCACCCGCCGTTCTCCGTGCTGCGGCCGCCGATCGAGTCGGAGAAGTAGACGGTGACGAACTTGCTCCCGGCCTCGACGAGCCGGCGGGCGAGCAGGCAGCTCTGGCCGTACGTGTGCCGGCCGTAGGCCTCGCGGACGACGTCCGGCTCGGCGCTCAGGTCGAACGCCTGCCGCAGCCGGGGGCTGTTCAGCATCGCCAGTGCCTTGTCGTAGTACGCGTCGATCCCGGCGGCGGCGGCCGAGTAGTCGAGCATCCGGCTCTGGTGGTCGACCAGCTTCTGCAGCCCGCGGCGGCTCTCGAGCCGGCCGATGTCGACGCCGGCCGGCAGCGTCAGCTCCGGCAGCTTGAAGTCGGCCGCGGCCGGGTCCTGGGCGAAGAAGAACGGGTCGTGCGCCTTGCCCAAGAAGCTGGCCCGCTGACCGGGCGTGACGGACCCGTCACGGATCAGGTGCGGGTAGGCGACGCTGGTGGGCATGTCCCCGCCCGCGAGCGGCGCGAGCAGGTCAACGACCGACCCGTAGCTCGGGAACAGGTCCGGCGTGTCCTTGAGCCGCTGGTCGTCGGTCGGCGGCGCGTGCCCGCTGAGGGCGTAGTACGCGGCCGAGTTGTGGTTCTTCATGGTGTGGGTCATGCTCCGGACGAGCGTGACCTTGTCCATGATCTTGGCGACGCGGGGGAGCCGCTCCGACACCTGGATGCCGTCGGCCGCCGACGACATCGGCTTGTACGGCCCGCGGATCGCCTCGGGGGCGTTCGGCTTCATGTCGAACATGTCCAGGTGCGACGGCCCGCCGAACTGGTACAGGAAGATGACCGACTTGGCCCGCGGCGTGATCGGCGTCAGCGGGGCGACCGGGGCG
>JAQGHJ010000176.1 GCA_028288905.1 Phycisphaerales bacterium
CGAGCTGGGGCAGGACCACCGTCATCTTGCCCGGGGTGCAGCTCGGGCAGACCGGCCACGCGAGCCCGGGGCAGGGGCAGGCCGCGCCGCAACACAGGCAGTCGGCCGGGCCGCCGCCGTTCGGCACGCGCAGCCGCCGGCCGTCGGCGTTTCGGAACCGCCGCCCGTCCGCGTTCCTCAGCAGGTGCCCGTCGGTGCTCACGCGCCCTCGCCGGTCGGGCAGACGACGTCCTGGTACGCCTCGATCACGACGACCGGCGTCCCGTCCGACTGGACGCTTCGGATGGTGCCCGGGTGGTCCCCGCCGCTCAGCCAGGGCGTCACCCCGTCCGCCCCGCCGTCCTCCGGCGCGAGGTTGAGGATGATGCAGGGCGCGCCGACCGTGCCGTTCGCCCCCGAGCCGGCGGCCACCATCGGGTTTACGTCCCCGGCGGGCGGGACCATGATGTTCCCGTCGTACCAGCGGCGGCCGTACCCGCCGGAGCCCTGGACCCGGACGACGACGGCCTCGGGCCGGTTCCCGCCGACCCGCACCAGGGCCCACTTGCCGGTCCCCGTCCCCGGCTCCGCCCAAAGGATCTCGGCCACCCCGGTCGGCCCGCTCACGAGCTCGTCGGTGCTCCCGACCGCGGCGTCCGCATACCGGTCGCCGGCGGCGGCGATCTCCAGTTTCACCGGCAGGACGCCCTGCGCGACCGCGACGCCGATCTCCCCCGCCGCCACCGGCTCCACCAGGACGACGCAGAGCCCGTTCAGGTGCTCGGCCGCCGGCTCGACCCCCTCGACCATCGCCCGGGCCGCGAACCCGTCCGGGTTGTCCGCCGGGTCGATCAGGGCGTCGGAGATGCCGAGGACGGCGAACTGGTCGAGGTCGTCGTCCGTCGTGTTCTTGACGTAGAGCCGCCCGGGCTCGAGCCCGCCGGGCGTGCCCGGGTTCATCGACAGCTGCCGCCGGTTGTTGGCGACGAGGTCGGCGACCCCGTTGTACAGGGCGGCCGGGAACTGCAGCCGCTGGCCGGGCTGGACGTGTTTGAAGGGGTCGCCGGGCATACGGTCTCACCATTCCGTGACGGCCTGCCGCTTCGGGCGGGCGGGCCGGGGGGCCGGGGCGCTGGACTTGAGCGGGTCGCACCCGAGCATCGACGCCGCGACGTGGCACCCGACGAGGCAGTCGAGGAAGTGGTTGTCCGGGCGGCCCGGCCGGATGCCCCACTCCGTGATCGTCCGCCCGTTCGCCGTCACCTCGGTCCCGTACTCGGACACGGCGTGGTCGGCGAACAGCCGGTGCGCCTTGGCGTCTGCCCCGTACAGGGCCAGCGCCCCGCGTCCACCGACCGGCGTGTTCAGCCGGGAGTACACGAACGTCTTCCAGCTGTTCGCGTCGAACCGGACGAACCGCTGGAACCGCCGCCCCGGGGCGTGGGTCAGCTGCCAGTCCTTGCCCCGCCGCTCGCCGGGCTTGGGGGCCGAGGCGTTCAGCACGCGGCTCTTGGCCCCGACGTACGCCCCGTGGCTCGGGAACAGGACCGACGCGTGGGCCGACCGGCCGCAGAACTTGTCCACCGTCTCGGTCGACTTGCCCCACCCGGCGTCGACGAGGATGCGCTCGGGCTTCACCCGCACGCCGTTCTCCCGCCGCCAGTCCCGGGCCATGAGCTCCCCGACCAGGGCGTCGAGCCCGGCGTACAGCCACGCCTCCAGGCTGTCCGCCCCCGTCTTCTTCCGCATCGTCGGACGGGCATCCTTCGCCGCGAAGTAGGGTTTCGACTGCTCCGGCCACGGGCCGTAGTCGACCACGTACCCGGTGAAGTCGTCGGCGAACGCGCAGGCCGTCCAGAACAGCAGGTCCATCTGCACGTCGACGAACACGACGAGCCGGGACGCGTCGTTCGGGACCGTCCCCCGGGCCACGCGGCTCAGCCGCCCGGCGATCGCGTCGGCCGACAGCGACAGGTGCCCGGGCCCGGCGTTCTTGTCGAGCGGGGCGTTCTGGCACTCGCTGGCGAACACCTCCTCCCCGTCGTCGATCAGGGAGTTGTAGGCGTGCTGGACGGCCGACAGCTCGGTCGCCGGGTCGTAGCAGTGCTCCCACGCGACGACGCAGCCGGCGTCCATCCGCTCCCGGTTCCGCTCGTAGAAGGCCGTGGCCTCCCGGTGGGCCCGCTGCTGGTCCCCGAGCGCGTCCGGGTCGAACGTCGTGCGGAGCCGGGCGTAGTCGCCGAGCCACAGCCCGTCGTGCGTCCCCGGGTCCTTCCACCCCTTCGGGTCCGGCCCGCCCGCCGGCACCCCGCCGGCCCACGCCCGCACCATCGGGATTCGCTCGCCCTGCCACGCCGGGAACTTCTTCGGCGTCAGCAACTGCTCGACGAGGTCCCCGCGGCGGATGACCGTCGCGTTCATCACGACGGCCAGCTTCTTCGTGTGCCCGCCGAGCTTGAGGATGTTCTTACGGATGACGTCGAGCCGCTTGTTCACCTGCAGGTCGGTGCCGGCCGAGTCGTCCGTCTGCGGGTCGTCGATCAGCACGCAGTCGGGCCGCTGCTGGGTCCCGTCCGGCTGCTTGTGCTTCATGCCCCGGCTGCCGCCCATCAGCCCCCGGGCGGTCAGGATGGCCCCGCCGGCGGCGCTGCCGGCGATCGTCGGCAGGACGATCTTGTCCGCCGTCCACTCGATGTGCGTCAGGCTCGTCACCGCCCCCTGCCCGCCGCACGCCGGGCACTCGTCGCCCGGGCAGTCGGGGCACTCGGCCGTGTGGGTCTGGCTCGCGCACCGCTGGGGCTTGCCCTCCAGCGCCCGCACCGCATGGCACACCTCGGGGAAGTCCTCGTACAGCAGGTCGTTGTCGGACAGCTCGATCTTGATGCTGTCGATGTTCCCGGCGGCGCTGGTCGCGTCGGCCCCGAAGATCGGGACGAACCGCCGGTGCCCGTACAGCACGGCCCACAGGGCCGAGTTCTCGCTGATGGTGGTCTTGGCGAACCCGCGGGGGAACGCCTGGACGAACAGCCCGCCCTCCAGGGCGCACGACTGGATGCGGTCGATCGCCCGGCGGTGGTCGGGGCTGAACGGCTTGAGCCCCGTGCTGGCCTGGAAG
>JAQGHJ010000216.1 GCA_028288905.1 Phycisphaerales bacterium
CGCCCCGGCAGCGGCGGGCGATGGCCGTCGTCTTGGCCGGCGTGCTGGCGGTGCTGGCGTGGCGGGCCGTCCGCGACCGGGCGTTCGTGCCCGACCCCCAGCCCGACCGGCCCGCCCGGTTCGATGAGTTGGCCGACCGGCTCGACCCCAACACCGCCGAGTGGCAGGAGTTGGTCGCGATCCCGACGCTCGGCGAGAAGCGGGCCCGGGCAATCGTTGAGTACCGGCAGGAGTGGGCCGCCCGCCACGCGGGTGCCCCGGCGTACAAGGCGGCGACGGACCTGTCGGTCGTGAAGGGGATCGGGCCGTCGATGACCGACGCGCTGGAGCGGTACCTGACGTTCCCGGCGACGGCGACGACCGCTCCCGCCGCGGCCGGCCCGCCCGGGCGGTGACGAGAGGAGAGACGCCCGAGCCACACTTCCGGCGGCGGTACGGGACTTCAAATCGGTTCGAAAAATTCCCCAACCCGGCAGGTGAAGCCGGGCAAGACGACCTCCCCGCCGATCGTATCGCTGGGACCGTAATCCGTGACGGCACCCAGCGGCGATTCGAACGACCGATGGACCCGCACCTTCTTCACGCCCGGGTACGCGACCCACACGAGCGGCACGCCGACCGACTGGTACTCCGCGACCTTCTTCTCGATTTCCTCGCCGGTATCGCCCGGTGAGACGACCTCGATCGCGAGGTCTGGCGGAATTGGGATATGCCCCTTCGGCACTACGTCGCCGGGAAGGCGGCCGGCCCGGATGAATGACCCGTCCGGGCGGCGGACCCGCTTCGGGTGGGTGGGAAAGCACTGGTAGGAGGCGTCGGAGTTCAAGAGCCTCCCGAGCCCCTTGCCCCGCAGGAAGAACGCCAGCAGTGACGTCGCCTTCATCGCGATCTCGCCGGACTCACTCCCCATGTTCCTCCTCACCAATGCACCGTCTACCAACTCGAACCGTACCGCCCCGCGCATCCGGAGCAAATCGTCGGGCTCGACGGCGGTCGCCTGTTCGGCCCGCTGTGCAATCGTCATCGTCATAGGCTTACCTTACCCGAACAGCGTATAATCATACCGCCCGGATTGTACCCGCAAACTCCGCCCCGCGAGCCACCCCCCAGAGAGGCCCCGCCATGCCCGACTTCCAGGTCGTCAGCAAGTTCAAGCCCGACGGCGACCAGCCGCAGGCGATCGAAAAGCTCGTGGCCGGGGTGCGGGAAGGGAAGAAGTTCCAGACCCTGATGGGCGCGACGGGGACCGGCAAGACGTTCACGATGGCCCACACCGTCCAGCGGGTGAACCGCCCGACGTTGGTCATCAGCCACAACAAGACGCTCGCCGCCCAGCTGTACGAGGAGTTCAAGGAGCTGTTCCCGCACAACGCGGTCGGGTACTTCGTCAGCTACTACGACTACTACCAGCCGGAAGCATACATCCCGCAGCGGGACATCTACATCGAGAAGGACGCCAGCCGGAACGACGACCTCGACCGCCTGCGGCTGGCCGCCACCAGCAACCTGGTCAGCCGCAACGACGTGCTGATCGTCGCCAGCGTGTCGTGCATCTTCGGGCTCGGGGCCCCGGACACGTACAAGAACAGCGTCGTGCCGATCCGCAAGAGCGAGCCGACGGACCGGGACGAGCTGCTCGGCCGGCTGATCGAGCTGCAGTACGCCCGCAACGACTTCGACTTCAAGCGGGGCACGTTCCGTGTCCGCGGCGACGTGGTCGAGCTGCACCCGAGCTACGAGGAGTTCGCGTACCGGATTGAGTTTTTCGGCGACGACATCACGAACATCGACGCCGTCAACCCGCTGACCGGCGAGGTGCTGAGCAGCCACGACGAGGTGTTCATCTACCCGGCCGTCCACTACGTGATGCCGGAGGACAAGGTGCAGGGGGCGGTCGAGGCGATCCGGGCCGAGCTCGACGCCCGGGTGATCGAGCTGCGGAACGAGGGGAAGGTGCTGGAGGCCCAGCGGCTGCTCGCCCGGACGAAGTACGACCTGGAGATGATCCTGGAGGTCGGGTACTGCTCCGGGATCGAGAACTACAGCCGGCACTTGGACGGGCGGCCGCCCGGGGCCAAGCCGTACACGCTGATCGACTACTTCCCGGACGACTACCTGCTGATCATCGACGAGTCGCACGTCACGCTGCCGCAGATCAAGGCGATGTACAACGGGGACAAGCAGCGGAAGACCGTGCTGGTCGACCACGGGTTCCGGCTGCCCAGCGCGATGGACAACCGCCCGCTGAAGTTCGAAGAGTTCGAGGCGATGGTGAATCAGTGCGTGTACGTGTCGGCCACGCCGAGCAAGCTCGAACTGGAACAGGTCGGCGGGGAGGTGGTCGAGCAGGTGATCCGGCCGACCGGGCTGATCGACCCGGAGATCGAGGTCCACCCGGCTCAGGGCCAGATCCCGCACCTGCTGGCCGCCATCCGCGAGCGGGTTGACCGGGGCGAGCGGGTGCTGGTGACGGCGCTGACGAAGCGACTGTCGGAGGACCTGTCTGCGTACATCCAGGAGGCCGGCCTCCGCGGCCGGTACCTGCACAGCGAGATCCAGACGATCGAGCGGGTCGAGATCCTGAACGACCTACGGAAGGGCGACTTCGACGTGCTGATCGGGGTGAACCTGCTCCGCGAGGGGCTGGACCTGCCGGAAGTGTCGCTGGTGGCGATCCTGGACGCCGACAAGGCGGGGTTCCTGCGGAGCACGACAAGCCTGATCCAGACGATCGGCCGGGCCGCTCGGAACGTGAACGCCCGGGTGCTGCTGTACGCCGACTCGGTCACGCCTGCGATGCGGAGCGCGATCGACGAGACCGGGCGCCGCCGCGACATCCAGATGGCGTACAACCTCGCCCACGGCATCACGCCGACGACGATCCAGAAGGCGATCCGGAGCGGGATCGAGTCGGAGATCAAGGCCCGGCGGACGGCCCGGGAAGCGATCAAGGCCGACGAGAAGGGGTTCGACAAGACCGAGATCCTGCGGCTGCTGGACGAGGAGATGCTGTCGGCCGCCCAGAACCTGGAGTTCGAGCGGGCGGCTCAGTTGCGGGACAAGATCAACGAGATCCGCGGTGCCCCGGAGATCGAGACCGGCCGCAGGCTGCCGGCAAGCGAGGCCGAGGAGGAGTCGAGCCGGATCTGGCAACCCAAGAGCAGCCGGGGGAAGAATCGGCCGAAGCGGGGGGCGGCGAAGTAGCTCGGGCCGGTTGGCGCGTGTCCAAACCCTCCGGCTGAGGACGTGAGCCGAGGTAGGGCTGGACCCTGTCGATCGGCAAAGTGGTCCGGTGCTCCGGTTCCCTACGGCGACGTCAGCGGCGTACTATCGGGCTAGGAGGTCCCCAACATCATGATCCCGTTTCCGCCCGCGGACACCCTCAAGGACCTGATCGCCCTCGCCCGCCGGGAGGACCTCGGCCCCGGGGACGGCGACGACGTCACCAGTCGCCTGACCTTGCCGGCCGACCAGATTGGGGTGGGCACGCTGCTCCAGAAGGAGGTCGGCGTCGCGTGCGGGCTGCCGGTCGTCGAGATGGTGTGCCGGGCGTACGACGAGCGGCTGCGGGTCGAGCTGATCCCCGGGTTCCACCTGGACGTGATCGAAGGGCGGTACTCGGACCAGCGGTCGACGCCGCTGCTGCGGGTCCGCGGGCCGGTCCGGTCGCTGCTCAGCGCTGAACGGGTGGTGCTGAACTTCCTCCAGCACGCGTCGGGCGTGGCG
>JAQGHJ010000229.1 GCA_028288905.1 Phycisphaerales bacterium
CAGACCCGCGAGCAGCACATCCGCCGGGAGAAGGCGACGAGCAACATCTGCACCGCCCAGGTGCTGCTGGCCGTCATGGCCGGCATGTACGCCGTGTGGCACGGGCCGGCCGGGCTCGTCCGCATCGCCCGCCGCGTTCACGGGCTGACGAAGCTGCTCGCCGACGGGCTCGACCGCATCGGCATCCACTACGGGTCCGACCCGTTCTTCGACACGCTCCGCGTCGGCGCGCCGATGCCGAAGATGACCCACCGCAAGGCGATCGAGCGGCGGATGAACTTCCGCCGGTACGACGACGGCACCGTCGGCGTCACGCTCGACGAGACGACGACGCTCCAAGACCTGGAGGACATCCTGCTCTGCTTCACGCCCGTCGAGGACGTGGAGATGGACATGAACGGCTACCGCAAGGCCGACTTCGAGACCGTCCCGAGCCCGTCGGGGTTCGGCCGCAAGAGCGCGTTCCTGCAACACCCGGTCTTCAACCGCTACCACAGCGAGACCGAGATGATGCGGTACATCAAGCGGCTCGAGAGCCGCGATTTGTCCCTCACGCACTCGATGATCCCGCTCGGCTCGTGCACGATGAAGCTGAACGCGGCGGCCGAGATGTTCCCGGTCACGTGGCCCGAGTTCGGCAAGCTCCACCCGTTCGCCCCCGCCGACCAGACCCGCGGGTACCAGAAGATGCTGGCCGACCTGGAGCGGTGGCTGGCCGACTGCACCGGGTTCGCCGCCGTCAGCCTCCAGCCGAACGCCGGCAGCCAGGGCGAGTACGCCGGGCTGCTCGCCATCCGCGGCTACCACGAGAGCCGGGGGGAAGGGCACCGCAACGTCTGCCTGATCCCGGTCAGCGCCCACGGCACGAACCCGAGCAGCGCGGTCGTGGCCGGCATGAAGGTGGTGATCGTCGCCTGCGACGCCGACGGCAACGTCGAGCTGGCCGACCTCAAGGCCAAGGCCGAGCAGCACGCCGCGAACCTGTCGGCGCTGATGATCACCTACCCATCCACGCACGGCGTGTTCGAGGAGGACGTGAAGGCGATCTGCGCGACGGTCCACGCGGCCGGCGGGCAGGTGTACATGGACGGCGCGAACATGAACGCCCAGGTCGGGCTGACCAGCCCCGGCGACATCGGGGCCGACGTCTGCCACCTGAACCTGCACAAGACGTTCTGCATCCCCCACGGCGGCGGCGGCCCCGGCATGGGCCCAATCTGCGTCGCCGCCCACCTCGCCCCGTTCCTGCCGAAACACCCGCTCGCCCCGGAGTGGACCGGTGACGGCGCGACGGCCTCCGACAATACGCAATCGGAGATCGGCAATCCGCAGTCCCCCGTGGGGCCGGTCTCGGCGGCCCCGTTCGGCAGCCCCAGCATCCTCGTTATCCCCTGGATGTACGTGCGGATGATGGGCGGCGACGGGCTGACGCTGGCGACCAAGACGGCGATCCTGAGCGCCAACTACATCGCCAAGCGGCTCGACGGCCACTACCCGACGCTGTTCAAGGGCCGCAACGGTTTCGTCGCCCACGAGGCCGTAATGGACTGCCGCATGTTCGACGCCGCGGCCGGGGTGAAGGTCGAGGACATCGCCAAGCGGCTCATGGACTACGGGTTCCACGCCCCGACCATGAGCTGGCCGGTCCCGGGCACGCTGATGATCGAGCCGACCGAGAGCGAGTCGAAGGCGGAGGTCGACCGGTTCTGCGACGCGCTGATCGGCATCCGTGACGAGATCCGCGCGGTCGAGGAGGGCAAGGCCGACCGGGCCGACAACCCGCTCAAGCACGCCCCCCACACCGCCGCCGCCGTGACGGCCGACGAGTGGAAGCACGCGTACGGCCGGCAGCAGGCCGCGTACCCCAAGCCGTGGCTGAAGGAGCACAAGTTCTGGCCGGCGGTGGGGCGGATCGACAACCCGTACGGGGACCGGAATCTGGTGTGTACATGCCCGCCGGTCGAGGCGTATGAGTGAGCGGGCAGTAGGCAGAGGCGAAGGGCAGGAGAGAGGTGGGCCCTGGTGCCGGAATCCGGGCGACCTCAGCCCCAACGGGGCGGAAGCACCATAGCCCGGGGCGCGAGCCCCGGGGAAGCAAATCGACGCGAAACTAACGGAGCCCCGAAGGGGCGAAAGAGCCTGAGCGTCCAGCGCGTTCGGGCTCTTTCGCCCCTTCGGGGCTCGTGCGTTCCGCGACTTCCGCAACCCGGGGCTCGCGCCCCGGGCTATGGTGCTTCCGCCCCTTCGGGGCTTCGGACGGATCCCTCGGCCGACGCCGACCTCCATCCCGACCCCGACCGTCGCTTCCACCCGCCACTTCTGCCGTTGGCACGCCCGCCCGTGCCGGCCATCATCGGCCGCCATGCTTCCCTCCCTCCCCGACGCCTGGCGGCCGCTCGTCGAACACGACTGGCTCCGGCCGGCGCTGGACCCGCTGCGGACGTTCCTCACGGAGGAGTACACGACCCAGACCGTCTTCCCGCCGGTCAAGCAGGTGTTCACGGCGCTGCAACTGACCCCGCCGGGCGCGGTGAAGGCCGTCATCCTCGGGCAGGACCCGTACCACGGGGCCGGGCAGGCGCACGGGCTGGCGTTCTCCGTCCGCCCGGGCGTGCGGCCGCCGGCGTCGCTCGTGAATGTCTTCAAGGAGCTGAAGTCGGACGTCGGCGTCGTCGCCCCGCCCGGCGTCGGCGACCTGACGCCGTGGGCGAAGCACGGCGTGCTGCTGCTGAACACCGTGCTGACCGTCCGCGAGGGCCAGCCGCTGTCGCACCGCGGCAAGGGTTGGGAGACGTTCACCGACGCCGTCATCGCGGCCGTCGGCGGCGGGGGGGAGCGGGTCGCGTTCGTGCTCTGGGGCGCGCAGGCGCAAAAGAAGAAGGGGCTAATCGACACCGGCCGGCACGCCGTGATCGAGTCCGTCCACCCGTCGCCCCTGTCCGTCCGCGGCGGGTTCTACGGGTCCAAGCCGTTCAGTAAGGTGAACGCGGCACTGACGTCGTTCGGGCGGGAGGAAGTGGACTGGCGGCTGGGGTGACTTCGGCGTGGCGCGGCGGACCGTAGGTCCGCCTCCGGCCCCCCCTCCCTCCGGGAGAGGGTTGGGGTGAGGGTGACCGTCGAGACGGCCCTGTGCCCGCGAGGCCATTGCGCCCGATAGCGGGAGGCCCTTTCGACGTTCACCCTCACCCGCCCGGGCTTCGCCCGGCCGACCTCTCCCGGAGGAAGGGGTGAATCCGCGGCCACTTCAAGCCGCCCGCGGCATCTGCTCGTCGCCGCCGCCCTCGGTTCCCGGCCGGGCCTCTCGTGCAACGTCGTACCCATCGACTGTCCGCACCAGCTCGATCAAGCTCGCGACCTGGGCCTTCACCTGCTCGATGGACGCCTCCTCGCGGATGTGCTGCTCGGCCCGGCCGGCTAGGTCGCTGATCGACGTGAACCCGTACCCGCCGCCGGCCCCTTTGAGCTGGTGCAGGGCGTGCTTCAGCTCGGCCAGGCTGTTCTTCCGCATCAGTGACTCGATCGCCGCCACCCGCTCGGGCAGTCGGCCGACGAACCGCTCGACCAGCTTGGCCACCTTCCCGTCGGTCGCGTGCGTGCTTCGTAAACGCGCGGTCGGGCCGGCCGCCTCGATCGCCGCGGCCGCCGCCGCGGCCTTTGTCGCCCGCGCCGCCGCCAGGTACTTCGCCGCCGTCGTCAGCAGCACGTACCGGCTGATCGGCTTGCTCAGGTAGTCGGTGCAGCCGGCCTCGAGGCACTTGACCCGGTCCTCGGCCATCGCGTTGGCCGTCAGCGCGACGATCGGCACCGTCACGCCGGCCTCGCGGAGCTTGCGGGTCGCCCCGTACCCGTCGAGCTCCGGCATCTGCATGTCCATCAGGATCAGGTCGTACTGCGGAGCCGTCGCGGCCGGGCCGTGGGCCGCCAGAGCGAACTCCGCCGCCAGCCGCCCGTTCCCGGCGATCGTCACCTCCGCCCCGGCCCGCCGCAGGTGGGTGCCGATCAGGTCTTGGTTGTCCTCCCCGTCCTCGGCCAGCAGCACCCGCCCGACCAGCTTCACCTCGTCGGCCGCGTCGGCCCCGTCGGCGGTCGCGAGCTGGTCGACGGTCAGGTTCTCCAGCAGCTCGACGCCTTCCCGCGGGCCGCCGTCGAGCGCGAACGTGAACGTGCTGCCGGTCCCCGGCTCGCTCGTCACGGTGATGTCGCCGCCGAGCAGGTGCGACAGCCGCTTGCTGATCGTCAGCCCCAGCCCGGTGCCGCCGAACTTCCGGGTCGTGCTCGCGTCGGCCTGGGTGAACGGTTGGAACAGCCGCCCGACCTGCTCCTGCGTCATCCCGATGCCGGTGTCCGACACGGCGAACCGCATCACGTGCGTGAAGTACGTCAGCTCGCGCTGGACGGCGATCGTGACCGTGCCGGCCTCGGTAAACTTGATCGCGTTGCTGACGAGGTTGACCAGCACCTGCTTGGCCCGGAGCGGGTCGGTGAGCACGGTCTTGGGGGTGAGCTTGTCGAACGTGACGTCGAGCGTCAGGTTCTTCTTGGCCGCCCACGGGCGGGCGAGGGCGACGACGTCGGCCACCAGCTGCGGCAGGTCGCACGTCAGCCGCTCGACCGTCACCTTCTGGGCCTCGATCTTCGAGATGTCCAGGATGTCGTTGATGATCGCCAGCAGGTGCTCGCCGTTGCGGCGGATCGTCTTGGCGCACGCCGTCCGCTCGGCCGGCGGCTGGTCCGGGTCCAGCAGCATCTCGGCGTACCCGAGGATGGCCGTCATCGGGGTCCGGACCTCGTGGCTCGTGTTCGCCAGGAACTGGCTCTTGGCGAGGTTGGCCAGCTCGGCCGTCTCCTTGGCGGCCGTCACCTCGTCCTCGGCCAGCTTGCGGAGCGTCACGTCCTCGTGGGCGACGACGAGCCGGGCCGGGCGGCGGCCGGCGGACGACCCGTTGTCCCGCCGGGCCCGCGGGCCGGCGTCCGGGAACGGGGTGACCCGGGCGCTGAACCACCGCTTCTCGGCCGGCGGTTCCAGCCACCGCGGCTTGCCGGCCTCGTCCCGCGCCGGCTCGTGGCAGTCGTACTCGAGCGTGAACGCCGGCAGCCGCCCGGCCGCCACGTCCCGGATGCCCGCCGCCAGCCGGCCCGCCTCCGGCATCGCCCGCCCGGCCAGCGCGTCGCACTCGGCCAGGTAGTTGACCGTGTCCCGGATCAGCTTCCGCTCCGCCCCGTGGGCGGCGGCGAACGCCCGCCACGCCCGGTTCGTCGCCAGCACGCCGCCGGTGGCGTCGAGGATCGCGATGTGCGTCGGCAGGGCGTCGACCGTCGCCCGGGCGAACGCCTCGGACTCCCGCAGTTGCCGCTCCTCCCGCACCCGCCGGCCCAGGAACCGCTGGAACCACACCCCGATCGCGCACAGCACGAGCAGGTTCGCCACGCCCGGGGCCGCGACCACGGCCGGCCCGGCGTAACCCGCCGGCAGCCGCGCGAC
>JAQGHJ010000025.1 GCA_028288905.1 Phycisphaerales bacterium
TGGCGAAGCGGGCGATCGTCCGGGCGCTCGAGGAGGCGTCGGGGTTGGTCGAGCGGCCGTAGGCAAGGCCGAGCATGGGTTCGACTGGGCCCGTCAGTGACACGGGCTTCCAGCCCGTGCGGAGTGAGTTCGCGTGAGACGGGTCATTTGGCCGCTCCGATCCGCCGGCGGACACGCACGGGCTGGAAGCCCGTGTCACTGACGGGCCCGTTCAAGCTTTAGGTTGAGTCTTGGCCGCGCCCGATCGTCCCGGCCGGCACCCATTGAGTACGCACATGACCACGTTCGCCACCCCGACGATCGCCGACCCCCTCCCGCCGTCCACGCCGAGCGTGGGCAGGCCGGTCAGCCGGGTCGACGGCCGGCTGAAGGTGACCGGCGGGGCGAAGTACGCGGCCGAGTTCAACGTGCCCGGACTGTTGCACGGGTACGTCGTCTCCAGCGGCATCGCCAAGGGCCGGATCACGAAGATCGACGCGTCGGCCGCCCTGGCGGTGCCGGGCGTCGTCCACGTGTTCACGCACGAGAACCGGCCGGACCTGGCGTGGTTCGACCGGAAGTGGAAGGACGACGACGCGCCGAAGGGGTCGCCGTTCCGGCCGCTGTACGACGCCGAGATCGTGCACTCGCTGCAGCCGGTCGCCCTCGTGATCGCCGAGACCTTTGAGCTGGCCCGGTACGGGGCGCGGCTGGTGACGGTGGAGAACGCGGCCGAGCCGCACGAGACGGACCTGAAGGCGGGCCGGCACAACGCGTTTACGCCCGGCAAGGACAAGGGCGGGTTCGAGCCGCCGCCCAAGCCCCGCGGCGACGCCGACGCCGCCCTGGCCGCCGCCGCCGTGCGGGTCGACGCCGAGTACTTCCAGCCGACCGAGCACCACAACCCGATGGAGCTGTTCGCGTCCACCGTCGCGGTCAACGACGACGGCACGCTGACCGTGTACGACAAGACCCAAGGCGTGCAGAACACCCAGACGTACGTCTGCAACGTGTTCGGGCTGCCGACGGCCGGCGTCCGGGTGATCTCGCCGTTCGTCGGCGGGGCGTTCGGGAGCGGGCTGCGGCCGCAGCACCAGCTGTTCCTGGCCGTGCTGGCGGCGACGACGCTCAAGCGGTCCGTCCGGGTCGAGTTGTCCCGGCCGCAGATGTTCTCGTTCGGCCACCGCCCCGAGACCGCCCAGCGGGTCGCGCTCGGGGCCGGCCGGGACGGCACCCTAACCGCCCTCGTCCACGAGGCCGTGCAGGAAAGCTCGCGGTTCGAGAACTACGTCGAGATCGTCGTCAACTGGTCGAGCCAGCAGTACCGGTGCGACAACGTCCGGCTCGACTACCAGTTGGCCCGGCTCGACGTCCACACCCCGCTCGACATGCGCGCCCCCGGGGCCGCCACCGGCGTGCCGGCGATCGAGTCGGCGATTGACGAGTTGGCCGCCGCCCTGAAGATCGACCCGGTCGAGCTGCGGCTGCGGAACTACACCGACGTCGACCCGAACCAGGGGAAGCCGTTCAGCAGCAAGGAGCTTCGGGCGTGCTTCGCTCAAGGGGCCGAGCGGTTCGGCTGGGCCAAACGCAACCCCGAGCCCCGCAGCATGCGGGACGGCAAGCACCTGGTCGGCTGGGGCATGGCGGCCGGCGTCTGGGACGCGATGCAGGGCCAGGCTGCCGCCCGGGCAGTGCTCGGCGTCGACGGCCGGCTGACCGTGGCCAGCGCGACGGCCGACATCGGCACCGGCACGTACACGGTCATGACCCAGATCGCCGCCGACGCGCTGGGGCTGCCGGTGGGTGCCGTCACCTTCAAGCTCGGCGACTCGTCCCTGCCGATGTCCCCGGTCGAGGGCGGGTCGTGGACCGTGTCGAGCGTCGGGTCGGCGGTGAAGGCGGCGTGCGACCTGGTCCGCGACCGGCTCGCCAAGCTTGCCGCGGCCGACTCGCCGCTGGCCGGGGTCGAGCCGATCCGGATGGTGTTCGAGGGCGGCCGGATCTGCGTGAGCGACGACCGCGCCCGCTCGGTCGCGGTCACCGAGGTGATGCGGCGGGCCGGCACCCTCGTGATCGAGGAGACGGCCAGGTCGATCCCGAACTACGTCAAACGGCTGAAGCACACGCTCGGCACCCACTCGGCCGTGTTCGCCGAGGTGCGGGTGGACCCCGACCTCGGCACCGTCGGGGTGAGCCGGGTCGTCAGCGCGGTGGCGGCCGGGCGGATCATCAACCCCAAGACGGCCCGCAGCCAGGTGATGGGCGGGATCGTGTGGGGCATCGGCATGGCGCTGCACGAGGAGACGTTCACCGACCACAAGATCGGCCGGTACATGAACCACGACTTGGCCGAGTACCACGTGCCGACGAACGCCGACGTGGCGGACGTGGACGTCATCTTCGTCGAGGAGCACGACGACGTCGTGAACCCGCTCGGGGCGAAGGGCGTGGGGGAGATTGGCCTCGTCGGGGTGCCGGCCGCGATCGCCAACGCCGTCTACCACGCCACCGGTCGGCGGGTGCGGGCGTTCCCGATCACGCCGGACAAGCTTTTGTGACCGCCACTCCCGTCGCCGTGACGGGCCTCAAGCTCTCTCATCAATGGCGTGGCGGGGGCTGAGCTCCCGCGGATCAACGGTTACCGCAGGTACAGCTTCCCGATACGATCCGCCGTCGGAGGCGGTGTTA
>JAQGHJ010000208.1 GCA_028288905.1 Phycisphaerales bacterium
ACGCCGGCGTTGTGCGTCTTGCCGCTGCCCTTCGTGCCCGCCACGAAGACGGTCCGGGCGGCGATCGCCCGGGGGACGGTCAGGTCCCTCGCGAGCCTCAGGTCATTGGTCGTCGGCTTCATCGGCCGCCTTTCGTCGTTCGAGAATCTCTTGGTAGGTGACGGGCCGCCGCACGTGCAGGTGGAGCGGGCCGAGGAACACGTGCGAGTGCTCGCCCGCACGGGCCGTCGTCAGCTGCCAGTGGAACGGCCAGGCGGCGACCCCGACGAACCAAGGTCCGACCTCGACGCCGGCGACCGCCCGGGCGTCGCGACGGCGGCCGGTAACGAGCAGGGTCAGCTCGGCCCGAAAATGGCGGTACCGATGAGGGATCATGACCTGCTCCCGGGCGACGGCTTCTCGGCTTGACGCCCGGTGCGGACCTCCCGGCTGTACCGGGACGGGTCCATCGCCCGGAGCTCGACGAGCAGGTCGATCCCCTTCACGCCCCACGTCGTCGCCGGCATCCGGTCCGTGTTCCGGACGTGCCGGCCGAGCTTGTAGGCGATCCGCCGCCACCGCTCGGCGTCCTCGGTCGCGGCGCTCATACGGCCACCGGTGCCGGGATCGGCGGGTGCGGGTCGTACCCGTCCAACTCGAGGTCGGCCCACCCGTAGTCGCCCACGTCCCGCACCTCCCTCGCCGCTACGGTCAGCCGCGGCGGCGGCCGTTCGGACCGGCCGAGCAGCTCGGAGGCTTGGTTGAGATGGTTGGCGTACAGGTGGGCGTCGCCGATCGAGTGGGTCAGCGCACCCGGCTCCAGCCCGGTCACCTTGGCGACCAGGTGCGTGAGCAGGGCATAGCTGGCGATGTTGAACGGAAGCCCGAGGAACACGTCGGCCGATCGCTGGTACAGGTGGCAGTCGAGCCACCGACCGCGGCTCACGTAGAACTGGAACAGCACGTGACAGGGGGCGAGGGCCATCCGCGGAAGGTCGGCCACGTTCCACGCGCTGACGACGTGCCGGCGGCCGTGCGGGTCGCTCCTGATGCCGTCAACGACCGCCTTGATCTGGTCGATCCCGTCGTACCGGCCGGCCCCGCCCCAGCTCCGCCACTGGTGGCCGTAGACCGGCCCGAGCTCGCCGGCGTCGTCGGCCCACTCGTCCCAGATCGTGACGTGCTTCGCCTGGAGCTCGCGGACGTTCGTCGCCCCGCGGAGGAACCAGAACAGCTCCTCGGCCACGGCCCGGAACGGAACCCGCTTGGCGGACAGCAGCGGGAACCCGACCCGCAGGTCGAACCGCATCTGGGTCCCGAACAGGCTCCGGGTCCCGACCCCGGTCCGGTCCGGGCGGTCCTCCCCCTCGTCTGCCACCCGGTAGACGAGCTCGTGGTACGGAATCATCAAACCGACGCTGGTCATCTCGCTCATCACGTCCGCTCCTTTGGCTCCCGCCACGGTTCGCCGGCGAGCTCGAAGTACCGCCGCTCGTCCGGCACGCTCATCCGCCCCATCTCCAGCCGGCCGCCCCACCCGCACACCGGGCAGACGACCGGCTCGCCGCGCCCGGTCGTCCACTTCGCCCCGCTGCCGAGCGTGCCGACCGGCAGCCGGCGGAGGTCGTCCCACGACCCGCTCCAGCCGCCGCACCGGCACGCGATCATCCCCTTGTCCCACACGTACCCGCCGTCGTTGCAGTACCCCTGCCGCTGCAGCCCGACGACCAGCCGCTGGCTGAACGGGTCCGGGCCGGTCCGGATGGCCAGCACGCTGCCCCAGTTGTCCGCGTCGGCCGTCCAGACCTCGTGCGTGAACCCGCGGAAGCTGACCGACCGCTTCTTCTCACCCCAGCAGAACGACCGGCCGTTCCACGCCTTGGCGACCGTGCCGGCGGCGACGAGCCCGTCGAGGTGGTGCCAGAGCAGGTTGGCCGGCTCGGTCGCGCCGAACAGCCCGTCGCCGGCCAGCTCCCCGACGGCCGGAATCACGACGTGGTCGACGTCGCCGACCTCCGGGCACCGGCGGCGGACCGACCCGGCGGCCGACCAACCCCGCCAGACGGTCGACGGGAACAGGCGGTAGAAGTCACCAGCGTCCCGCTTCGCCGTCGCCCAGTCGCGTTTGCCGGTGAGGGTGGCGGTGCTCATGCCTGCTGCGCTCCTTGCCCTGCGATCGCCTTGTTCGCCTCGCACCACGCCCGCCACGCCGCCGTCTGCCGCGTGTGGGCGTCCCCGGGCTGGTCGGGCCACGCCCGGTACTCCCCGTGCTGGCTCGTCCACCCCCGCCGCCGGCCCGCCCCGTCCTGGCCGTCGACGTGCAGGAGCGTGGGCCGGCCGACCCGGACGTACACGTGGATCGCCTCGCCCCGCCTGGGCGTGTCGGCGAGCTGGTCCAGCGCGTCCCACTCGCCGGCCGCCGCGCGGACGACGCGGAGGAACAGCGGGGCCCGGCGGAGCCAGAGAGACACCCCGACCGCGGGGCCGTTGGCAAAGGTGATCACGGCCGCACCTCGACCCGCTTGAACCCGACCACCCACACCCACGGGTCGGCCTCCCACGCCCCCGCCCCGTGGATGCCGTCCCACGTCCGGGCCCACGCCTCCCGGGCCGACGTCGGCAGGTCGGTCCAGGGCCACAGCGGGTCCCGCTCGCCGGACGGGACGTGCACCTCGCACGGCCCCCACTTCCAGAGCCGGCCGTCCTTCGTCCAGCTGGTCAGCCCCTCGGCCTCGACGTCCGCTTCCGTGATCGCCTGGAGCCGCTCGACCCGGAGCTCGGTCACCTCGAGTATGGACCGGGACGCCCACCGCGGGAGGTAGCGGGCGTTCCGCCGGCGGCCGGGGTCGCCCCACGTCGTCGGGTCCCAGTTCAGCGTCGTACCGTCCGAGTCGAACCGGGTCGGCATCCACGGCCGCGCGTAACCCGCCTCGACCGCCCGCTGGCCGATCGACCTCGGCGTGAGCACGTCGAGCTCGACCGCCGACCGCCAGCCCTCCTTGACCCAGAGCCGGTCGCCGACATCCCCGTGCCGGCAGCGGACGCCGGGCTGCTCGGCGACCGGGGCGGCCGACGGCTCGTCCCGGTCGCTGAACTCCCAGGACCCGTCCGGCAGCCGGTGGGCGAACGGGAGGCGGTGCGGGTCGCCCTCGACGACCCGCCGGGTCATCGTCTTGTGCCCGGCCACGATCAGGCCCGGGTTGCCGCCGGTGAAGATGATCGGCCGCTCCTTGGCGGCCGGCGGTGCCGTCGTCGTCGTCGTTCCCGTCATCGCTTGACCCTCCCCCGCAGGCTCGGCCAGTCGCACAGGATCACGCCCCCGCCGTCCCGGATCCGGTCCCGCACCCGGGCGTCGAGCGACCCCCAGAACTCCGCCTCGGTCGCGTGGTTCGAGATCACGACCGTCGTC
>JAQGHJ010000277.1 GCA_028288905.1 Phycisphaerales bacterium
TGCCCCCGCCGGTCGTGCCGCCGCCCCTCCCGCCGCCGCCGGTCGCCACGACCGCCGTCGTCTCCGGCACCGTGTTCACGGACGCGAACCGGAGCGGGGCCCGGAACGACGGCGAGGCCGGCCGGGCGAACGTCCGCGTCTACCTCGACCTCGACAACGACGGCAAGCGGGACGCCGCCGAGCCGGCCGTGCTGACCGGCGCGGCCGGGCAGTACCGGTTCGCCCAGGCCCCGGCCCGGGCCGACCTGCACGTCCGCCTAGACCTGGCCGACGCGCCCCGGCTCCGCCAGTCGCTGCCGACGAACGGGGCGGCCCGCGTGCTGACGACCGTGGCCGGCCAGACGTACGGGGACCAGACCTTCGGGGTGTACGAGGTCCCGGCGTCGCCGCCGGTCGTGCCGCCGCCGCCGCCGCCGGTCGCGACCGGGACGATCCGCGGCCGGGTGTTCGCCGACGCCAACCGCAACGGCCGGCTCGACGCCGGGGAGTCCGGGGTGGCCGGCCGCGGCGTCTACCTCGACCTGAACCACAACGGGTACCGGGACGCCGGCGACCGCCAGGCCGTCACCGACGCCCAGGGCCGGTACGCGTTCGAGAAGGTGGCGGCCGGCACGTACGCCGTGCGGCTGTACCGCGGCGACCTGACCCAGACGACGCCGCCGAACAACGGCGGGTTCACCGCCCTGGTGCGGCCCGGCGGCACGGCCGGCGACCTGTTCTTCGGCACGTTTAAGACGGGCACCCCGACCCCCGTACGGGCGTGACCCGCGACCCGGCGCGACGGGGCATCCGCCCCCGCCACGCCCTGGCGGACGCGGGCGAAGCGGGCGGCGGACACGGGACGGCACCCGTCATCCCATCGCTTGGAGGAAGAGGCCGGCGGCCGCGAAGACCCCGCCGCTCGTCAACACTAGGCACGCCCCGACCCACCGGCCGGCCCGCTCGTACCAGAGCAGCGCCCGGCGGTGGGTCCGCACGCCGACAGCGGTCGCGACGGCAACGGACGGGGTCGCCAAGGCGGTGGCCGTTCAGATCAACGGGATGTCGGGGCTGTACCACGTCCCGTCCGGCTGCCGGCCACCGACCGCCCGAGCCCACCCGACGGCCGCGGCGGCCGCGACCCACAGGGGTATCGACGCCCCCAGGGCGACCACCCAGTCGATCGCGTCGAAGCCTGGTTCCGGGTGAACCGTCGGCCCGGCGCGGGGCGCGTATTCCAGTGGCGTCGGCATATCGGCTCCGGCTGTACCGACGGCCGCACCCCGTGGCACGGGTTTCCAACCCGTGCGGGCGCGTACTAACGCCCGCGGACCGTACCCGGCCCGCCCGGCAAGAGCGCAGCGACCGATCCGCGGAGAAGGGGAAAGGCACTCGCGACGCGATCCGTCCCGAACGCTGCGCTCGGGCGGTGGCGGGCCGGGTACGGCCCGCCGGTCGTGGGTACACGCCCGCACGGGTTGGAAAACCCGTGCGACGGGGTGCCCGTCCGCCGCCGCCCGGCCGCGCGACTCACCCGACCGTGAACGGCCCGACCGCCACCGTGTTGTTCCCGTCGTTCCGCTCGACGACGGCATTGTCCGCGTCGACCGCCGCGATCAGCGTGACGCTGCCGGCCGCCAGGTCGGCCGGGAGGGCGAACCGCACCCGCACCGACTTGGCCTTGCCCGGCTTGAGGGTCAGCCTCGCCGGCACCGTCGCCACCAGCCGGTCGGCGGCGACGTCGAGCGTGCCGTCGGCCGACGCGTACACCTTCACCGCCGTGCCCCCGACGGCCGGCACGTTCCCGCTGTTCCCGACGGCCACGGACATCGCCACCCGCCCGCCGATCGCCAGCGGGGCGACGGGCGGTGTCGGGACCGCCCCGGTCAGGTCGACGAACGGGGTCGCCACCGCCAGCGCCCCGGCCGCCAGCACGGCGGCCGTCCCGTCGGCGGCCGTCACCTTCGCCAGCACCCGGTACGCCCCGCCCGGCACGGCCGGGTAGCTCGCCACCCTCACCCTCAGCGGCTTGGCCTGCCCGGCCGTGAGCTTGAGCGTCTTCGTCGCCTCGGCGACGGCCGCGTCGTTCGCGTCCAGCGTCCCGTCGGCCGACAGGTACAGCTGCACCCGGACCGGGCCGGCGACCGTGGCGCCGGTCTTGTTCGCCACGGCGACCGACACCCGGGCGGGCCGGCTTGCCGTGCCGGACTTCTGCCCGGCGACGGCGGCGTCCGGCAGGGTGCTGGTGGCCGTCCCGCCGAGCGTGGCGGCCGCGATTGTCACGGCCACGGCCGCCGGGGCGGACGTCACTTCGTCGTCGTCCGCCACCGTGTAGCTGAACGCGTCGGTCCCGGCGTACCCACTCGCCGGGGCGTACGTGACCCGGCCGGTCACCGGGTTGACGGCCGCCGTCCCGTGGGCCGGGGCGGTCGTGACGGTGACGGACCCGGGGTCGAGCCGGTCGTCGTCGGCGTCGTTCGCCAGCACGTCGACCTCGACCGGGACGTCCTGCGGGGTGGCGGCGACGTCGGCGGCAGCGGTCGGGGCGACGTTCGGCGGCGGCGGGGGGACGGTCGGCGGCACGACCGGCGGGACCGGGGTGCCCGGCGGGACGACGGGCGGGGTGGTCGGCGGCGGGATCACGTCCGTCGACAGCCGGTTCCCGTAGTCCTTGCCGGCCGCGGCCTGCCCGTCCGTCAGAGTCAGGTCGTAGTACCCGAGCGGGTACGCCCCGGCCGGCTGGGTGCGGGCGTACGCGTCGAGCCGCACCTCGCGGACGCGGTACGCGCCGGCGGCCAGCCCGGTGAGGGCGTACGTCCCGTCGGCCCCGCTGACGGCGGCCGGCTCGCCGGGGTCGAGCGTGCCGTTGTCGTTGGCGTCGGCGTACGCGGTCCAGCCGACGAGCGGGGGCTCGCCGGCGTTCCGGGCCCCGTTCCCGTTGTCGTCCCGGTAGAACGTGCCGGCCACGGACGCGGTCCCGAGCGGCTGGAACCGGGCGAGGCCGGCCTGCCGGGCGACCCCGTCCGCCGTCCCGTACCACCCGGCGACGACCGCCTTCCCGTCCCGCTGCAACACCACCGCCTCGCCGGAGCTCAGGGCGTCGGTCGTGAACTGCCCGGCCGAGCCGAACGCCGGGTCGGGGGCGCCGGTCGCCGACAGCCGGGCCAGCGCCAGCCGGCGGACCGTCCCCCCGTAGGAGTCGGCGAAGACTTGCTCGTCGGTGGCGACCCCGACGGCCAGCAGTTGCCCGTTCGGCAGCGACGCCACCCCGCGGGCGGCCGAGGCGGACGGCCCGTCCTCCGGCGGCCTGCCGAGGTCGAACGGGAGGTCGGCGAACCCGTCCGGGCCGTTCCCGGACGTCCCGTTCCCGAACGCCCGGTCGAGCGGGCCGGCGGCCGCGTACCGGCCGACCGAGAACGCCTGGGTGCTATCGGTCCCGGTCGGGGCGTTCCGCCGCGACCCGGCCAGGACGACCGACCCGTCCGGCCGGACGACCATCCCGCCGACGTCCCCGTCCCCGGTCACCCCGACCGTGTACCCCGGGAAGTTTTGGTCCCCGAACGTCGAGTCCAGCGACCCGTCGGCGTTGTACCGGGCCAGGGCGAACGACCGCTGGTCGATCCCGTAGTCCCCGGCCACGTCGGCCGTCCCGCCGACCAGGAGCTTGCCGTTCGGCAGCACGGCCAGCGCGTCGGCGGTCAGGAGGGCGTAGAACGGGGCTGGCGGGGCTGGCGGGACCTGGTCAGAGTAGGACGTGACCAGCGGGTCGGCCGACACCCCGCCGGTCCCGAACGTCGGGTCGAGCGACCCGTCGGCGGCGAACCGGGCCACGGCGAACCGCGGGGCGGCGTCGTACGAGTATGCGGCCGGGTATGCGGTGCCGGCCACGACGATCCGCCCGCCGGTCGTCGCCGCGACCGCCACGCCGTTCAAGGACAAAGTCGGGTCGCCGGGCACGCCGACGGCCGTCTTGCCGTCCCCGCCGCCGAACGCGGCGTCCGGCGACCCGTCGGCGTTGTACCGGGAGACGGCCATCCTCACGACGTCGTCGCCCGGGTTCCCCGACGCATCCCGGGACAGCCCGGCGACGACGAACCGCCCGTCCGGCAGGACGGCGAGCCCGGCGGCCTGGTCCAGGAACGAGTCGACGCCACCGCCGCCGGCCCCGCCCGGGGCGAAGTCGGTCGTCACCCACCCGTCCCCGCCGCCGAACGTCGGGTCGAGCTGCCCGTCGGCGGCGTACCGGGCGACGAGGAAGTCGCCGTCCGTCCAGTACGGGGTGTCCGTCGCCGTGGCGGCCCGGGTCCCGACCGCCAGCGTCTTGCCGTCCGGCAGCACCGCGACGTCCGTGAACTCGGACCCGCCCCCGCCGAACGCCCCGCCCGCCCGCCCGCCGGTCCCGAACCCGGCGTCAAGGTCGGTGGCGGACAACAACTGGCGGGGCTCCAGCGGCTCGGCCCACCCGCCCATCCGGGCGGCGCGGGCCGCGGGCGGGCGGGGCG